>NZ_JAZBJZ010000015.1:0-61901 GCF_036349135.1 Tumidithrix elongata BACA0141 | reverse complement strand
GGATGGTTCACACATTGCTGTTACTGTACCTCACTAGACTAGGAAATGCTATATGAATCGGACAGCTTTTCTTTCTACCTTGATCTTGGTGGTTTTAATGGTTTTGGCTGGTTCTTTGCCAAATAGCTTTTATAAAGCTAACGATAGGTTATTTGTGATTGCCACAATTGTGATTTCAGCTATGTCTTTAATTGCTCTTGTGCTCTTCTTTAGCATTCGTTGACTTCGATCGCTAACTTTTCTGTTGTTAGGGAGTTTTATGAACAAATACCTAATGGTCACGATCGCTGTTTCTCTGTTAACTTTTCCTACGGCTGCGATCGCACAATTAAAGCAAGTTCAAAAAGAGATGCTCTTTGTAGGGGAAGATATTAATGGGGTTAAGGTTTATATCCATCCTGAGTCTCTAAAGAAGCAATTTCCTTTTGCGCGATTTTGGGTCTATGCAGTTTTGCCTGATTCAAGTCAAAGAAGGGTTGCCTCTTTGGATACCTACATGGCGATCGATTGTGTCTCTAAGTATGTGCGTATTTTAGAAATTATTAGATATGACCGCAACGGGGATGTGTCCTCAACAACGAGTTTAGGCTTTGACGATCCGCCGAATTCTCAAGAAGTGCTTGGTGATTTTGGCGACAAAATGTTTGATGTGGCTTGTAAATAATTGTTTGACTTGTATTGAAACTACGGATTTGAGTTAATTGGTTTTTGATTGGTTTGGGATGGCTTAGTTTGCTGTTGTGGTTCGGGTTGTGCTTGAACTGGAGGAAGCTTAGTAGGGATCTCAGATAGATGAGTCGGTGGGATGTTTTCTGTGACAATGATATCTTCAATGACAGCTTTGACGATTGGAGCCGCTACGGTTGAGCCGAAGGCATCGTCTCCAACAGGCTCATCAATGACAGCGACGACAACATAACGAGGTTCATTGGATGGGAAAATTCCTACAAAGCTTGTAATCTTGGCACGAGAATAGCCACCAGTTGGCGCAGCTTTTTGAGCTGTTCCTGTTTTTCCACCTAGACGATAGCCAGGAATACGCGCTGGCTTACCTGTGCCTTTTTCGACTACGTTTGTCATCATCTCTAACACCTTGACCATGGTGCTGGGTGAAAAAATTTGGCGAGGAGCAGGTAGCTTGTTTTGGGAATAATCTTCTCCTTCGGCATTAATTAACCCCTTAACCACATGCGGAGTTAGTAATTTGCCGCGACTGGCAATCATTCCGTGTAATTGTAAGAGTTGTATGGGTGTCAGTGAAAATCCTTGACCAAAGGCTGCTGTAGCAGGCTCAATTACTTGTTCTACAAATAAGTTCTGAGGTTTGAGCGAACTTGGCGTTTCAGCGGGTAGATCGATTCCAGTGATGTCCCCCAATCCAATACGTTCTAGCCAACCATAGTAAACAGAGGGCTTCATTCGTTGAATAATATGCACCATGCCCACGTTACTCGATCGCTCTAAAATTTGGCTAATGCTGAGCGAACCATTGGCTCCAGCTGATTCATAATCAAAGTTGGCAACGGGCCATCCGCCGATGGTGAGTGCTCCTTCATCATAAAAGACTGTATCTGGTTGAATGGCTCCTGCTTCTAGTGCGATCGCGACGTTGATCGGCTTAAATGTCGATCCTGGCTCATATAAATCAGATACGGCCCAGTTTTTAAATAGCTCGACCTTTGCTTGGAAAAATTGGTTTGGATCGTAGGTTGGCTCGGTGACTAGAGCTAGTAATCCACCATCCCTCACATCCATCACTAGGACAGCCCCACGTTTTGCTCCATACTTAGTAATCTGTTGCTTGAGCACCTGACGGGCTGTGCGTTGAATGCGTGCGTCGATGGTTAGTTGTAATTTGGTTTGATCGGCATGAATCATACCTGCTGGAACACTATTGGGAATTAATTTATCTCGGTTCCCAGTTTCGGTATCTCTGATTGTAGGCTCTAATAGTTTTTGTTGGCTGAATTCAATTCCTGCTTGACCGCGATGATCGATGTCTACATAGCCGATTACTTCAGCCGCTAGATCTTGTTGGGGGTAAGAGCGACGTCGATGTTGGGTGGTTTCTAAACCATCAACTGGAATTGTGTCCGCCTTTAAAGTATCGAGGCTCAAATCGGATAACTTGTTACTAACTTTCAAATCGGCGATGCGATCTGCTTGTTCGGGAGGGATCCATTCTTGGATTTTTACAGTAGTATCATTCTGCTTTAGCAGCTCTAAAACCTTTGGGGCTGGTCGATCAATCAGAATAGCAGAGAGCTTCTCAGCAACCTCGTTGAGTTTTTTGGGAACTTCCTCTTCAATCCTTTTGCTAATTTCTTCAGGGGGAACTTTGAGTTGCCTGAGACGAGATCTGATCATCTCAGTGATTTGTTTCTTAATTTGAGGAGGATGGGCGTACAGCGAGTATTCAGGCTTATCGATCGCTAAGACTAGTCCATGCCGATCGATGATATCGCGACGTGCAATAAAAGGTCTGAATTGGAGAATTAATTGACCATCGGCTTTTGCTTTAAGATCGCTGAAAGTCAATACCTGTAAAAAGACGAGTCTTGCAATCAAACCCAAGGATGCCAACGCTAGAATACCCCACACCAAAAGTGTTCTAAATTTGAGGTCTTGTGTGTTGGAATTACTTCTGGCAGGTGGGTTGACCATAGGTTAAGTCTGAGAGACTAAAGAAGAGTTGTTGGGGAAATGATAACCCCAAATCATATCTTTAGATAACCAAACATAGGGAAGTTTACGGCAATTTTCAGAATCCTTTTGGAATTGTGGGTGTTTTCTAAAAGCTATACTCTCTGCAAGAAAACAAATGCTATAACTGAAGACACAGATGTCGGAAGCGATCGCCGCGTTGCTCGAAATTAGCAAACTGATCGAAACTAGCGCAAGCAGGGGAAAACAAAACTGAAGTGGGATGGCTCTCACTGCCGTTCTCATAGGGTTTTGATTGGGCGATCGCGACAGCTCTAGGCACGGCAACTTCGAGAGTTTCTACAATTTCATAATTGTGATATTGAATGCCTTCTAGCATTTTGGCAAAGGCTGGAGCTGCTTCACCAATTAATAAAACTGCGATCGCTTTGAGCCGAATCATCTCTAGCCAGCTACGTGCATCTCCCTGTTTGGGTTGACCACCGGCAATCAAGATCGTGGGTGATTTGACGGAACGTAGACCCACTTCGGCGGCGTCGTAGTTGGTAGCTTTACTGTCGTTAATGAAATGAATGCCTTTATAGCTACAGATATATTCCAAACGGTGCGGCACGCCCTTAAATTTTGCTACAGCTTCTTCAATATGTTTAGAGTTGATGCCTGCTAGCTTTGCCGCTGCTACAGACATCAATAGATTTTGCTGGTTATGTGCGCCTAATAGTTGTAATTTCTCTAGAGGTAAAACAACTTCGCCTGCAAATAAAACGGAATCGTTCTGAATATATGCCCCATTGGTCATGACTTCTGGTGTGGCATTTGCGCAGGATATCCAGATTTTCTGCGAATTTGCTAAGATTGCGTCCCCATGTTTGGCAAGATAAGCGTCGTCTCTATTCAAGATCACTTGGCTAGACTGGTGCATCAGATGCGCCTTAACATCTCGATAAGCCTCTAGGGTGTAATGACGATTGAGATGGTCGGGTGTGAAGGTTGTCCAGATTCCAATGCGAGGTTTGACGCTTTGAGCTGATTCAATCTGATAGCTGCTGAGTTCGGCAATAATCCAGTCGGGGGGATTGGTTGAATTAAGCGCAATCTCGCAGGCGGGAATGCCAATATTGCCACAGGCAACCGCATTCAGCCCTGCGGCTTGGAAAATGGCTGCGGTGAGGGCTGTGGTGGTGGTTTTTCCATTTGTACCTGTGATGCCAACCCATGGAATGTGACTGAGATAGCGCCACGCGAGTTCGATTTCACCAATGGTCTCAATGCCTAGCTCTCTGGCTCTAATCAAGGTGGGATGATCCCAAGGGACTCCGGGGCTAACAACAATCAGATGTGTAGGTTGTTGAAGCTGATTTTGCCGCTCGAAGTTTGGGAAGCTGCCTAGTTCAACGGTGATGCCTTCTGCTTCAAGCTGAATTTTATGTTTCTCTAGGCTAGGACTTGATGCGCGATCGCTTGCTGTTACCTGCCACCCCTTTGCTTTTAGTAAGCGCGAGGCAGACAGCCCCGATTGTCCCAACCCCAGCACATAAGCATTTGGCATTCGATATTTATTTACAGATTACTTTCACTAAATTTGTACAGAAAGCATATTTTCTCAAAATATGGGAAATTGAGCAATATGAAAGATTCTAAAGTGTTTGGTTTCGGATGAGCGTAGCTATTGGATGTTAGCAAATTACGGAATCAGTATGAGTTTGCCTATATGTTGACCTTGCTCCATGACATCCTGTGCTTGGCGGACATCTCTCAAAGAGAATTTACCTGCAATCGGTAGCTGATAGGTGCCGTTAGCGATCGCCTCGAGGATATGTTGATAGCCAGGATACTCTTGCTCTGAACCAGACATGACATTCAAAAGCCAACCTCGAATCGCCGCAGATTTGCGAATGAGCGGGGTGACATCGACAACATCGGGTTTGCCTAGTAAGCCATAAACCCAGAGCGTGCCATGATTTGCCAATATGCGAATTTCTTGGTTGAGAAATGCCCCCGCAGCCACAGGATCGAAGATGATGTTAACGCCTTTGCCACCAGTCAGCCGTTTAATATCTCGCCACCAGTCGCGATCGCGGGTTACCACTAGATGGTCGTACTTTGCTTCTGGCATGGCTTGCAAGGCTTCGACTTTGCTAGGGCTGGTGGTTGTGCCGATCGCGATGCCACCATAGTGTTTGACCACTTGAGAGGCTGCGATCGCCACACTGCTACTAGCAGCGGGAAGCAGCACAGTTTGTCCTGCTTGTAGTTGTTGCTGCCAAACGAGACAACCCCAAGCAGTTAAATAGGCAAGCCATAGGGCTCCGAGCAATTCATCAGGTACTCCATCAGGTACGGGAATTGTGCGATTTGCGGTGGTCGCAAAATGGGATTGATAAGTACCCCGCCCGATCCCATTTGCCGAAGGGGCATCGAGGCTTAAGATTACGCGCTGTCCGACAAAGCGATCAGTGACTTGTTCCCCAACGGCAACAATATAGCCGCCACTTTCAATGCCAGGGGTGAAGGGGGGATTTCCCGAAATCAGCTTATATTCTCCACGTCGCGCCATCAGATCGGCTTGGTTCATGCCAATGCTGGTAAGTTTGACAATGACTTGTTGCGGATCGGGGGTGGGATCTGGTTGCTCGATAATTTGCAGGCGATCGCTGCCACCAAAGGCTTCTACAACGACTTTGTACATATCTCGCGTCTCATAGCTATAAACTCTTTTCTCGACTTTTCCACTCTCTAGGATACTGCTGAAAGTAAAACAATGGGATCTTCCTCAACTCCTGAAATCCCCATCAATACTTGAAGTGGTAATGATTAGAAGTTAACCCGAAGCTTGAAAAACCACGGAGAGATTGTTCGCAGACATGGGAAACACTTTGAGCAACGAGAGCCCTTCTGCTTTGGCGACAGAGGTTACTTCTTCTAAATCGCGAACTCCCCAATCGGGATTTTGAAAACGCAGACTGCGATCGAACTCGGCATTGCTCGGGGCAGTGTGGTTCCCGCCTTGTTTAAAGGGCCCATAGAGATACAGAATTCCACCAGCAGGTAAAATTTTCCCTGCTCCTGACATTAATCCCAAACAAGCTGACCAGGATGCAATGTGAATCATATTGATATTCACGATCGCTTGAAGCGATCGCTCCAAAAGGTTCCGATCTAAACTCCATGCTGAATCAGTTACATCTAGATCCAAGGGAGAATGTAAATTCTCAGAAGGAAAGAATTGTTGCCATGAAGCGATGCTTTCTCTTGCGATCGGGTTGGGATCGGAGGGTATCCAATTGCGAGGATGCAGGTGTGGCGCAAAAAATACGGCATGTTCTCCTGTGCCGCTAGATATTTCTAGCACAGTTCCTGTAGAGGGCAGTACTTCCAAAAGTACGGCTAAAATTGCTTCGCGGTTTCGCTGTGTCGCGGGCGCATATTGTCGAGCATCGATGCGATCGTTCATTACAATAATTAGGGGTGAAAATCCTATGGCAGAAATGAGCATTTCAAGATATACAGGAACTGATCCACAAAAAAACTATTGCGATCGCATCTTGTAACGATAGCAATTCTGAAGCACAAAAAACATCTGTAGAAACACCACGAAATGCCCAATCCCTACTTCCATTTTCAACAGTTCTCAATCTTTCAAGAACGATGTGCGATGAAGGTTGGCACGGATGGTGTATTACTGGGGGCATGGGTAGATACCACATCCACTAGGCGAATTCTAGACGTTGGCACGGGAACGGGTTTACTTACCCTGATGTTGGCTCAGCGATCGCCTGCACAGATTGATGCCATAGAAATAGATGCGATCGCCTACGATCAAGCGAAAGAGAATATTCAGCGATCGCCTTGGGCAGAGCGTATCCAAATCCATCTTGGTGCGATTCAGGACTATACATCCTCCTGTTTGGAACGTTACGATCTAATTGTTTCCAATCCTCCTTTTTTTGAGAATGCCTCTAAAGCAAACAAGCATTCCAGAACCCTAGCAAGACACAATGATTTTCTCCCGCCCGTCGATCTTTTGAGAACTGCGGCAAGATTACTTAAGGAAGATGGTAGGTTGGCGATAATTTACCCAACTGAAGCGGCCCATAGTTTCCAGGCTAAAGCCGAAGCTTTTAATTTTTTCTGCAATCGCAAACTTTGTGTCAAAACAACACCCAAAAGTCCGATCAAGCGTATTCTATTCGAACTCAGTCAAAGACAGTCCGATTGTAGGGAGGATGCGATCGCGATAGAAGTCGCAAAGCATGTCTACAGCGAGGAATATCATGCCTTAACGAAAGATTTCTATCTCCGCAATTCTTCTTAAATTTGAAATCTGGAATTTAGTTGCATCGCGCCAACTAATTTGATTTGATAGAGGACAGTTTCTACACTTTTCTAACTTGTCCAACCCCGATCGCTATACCCTCGAACTACCAAATCTACGCCTCTCCTATCTCGTTTGGGGACAGGGGCGCGAACCTCTCTTGTGCTTGCACGGCATGGCGGACTGTGGTTTGGTCTGGTCGCATTTAGGGCAGTCGCTCAGCGATCGCTATTGTGTGGTTGCCCCAGATCTGCGCGGTCATGGCGAAAGTGATAAACCCGCCGATTACTCCTTTGATAGTATCATCGCCGACTTGGAAGCCTTAATGCAGGCATTGGGTTGGGAAAGCGCTCACATTCTCGCCCACTCTTGGAGTGCAAAGACAGTAGCTCTATGGGCGCAGCGATCGCCTCATCGTTTTAAAAGTCTGATTTTGGTCGATCCATTTTTTATGGGGCGCTTTCCTGCTTGGGTGCGGCTCACATTTCCCTTGTTCTATCGCGTCTTGCCATTCCTCAAATTGGTGGGCAAGTTTCCCAGCTATGAGGTTGCGGAGCAGATTGCCCGAACGCTCAAACAATATCGGGGTTGGACGGCTTTGCAACAAGAAGTCTTTCGTGCCACGATCGCCCAACAATCGGATGGATCTTGGCAGAGCAAGTTTCCTGAAAACGCCCGCGATCGCATCTTTGAGGCAATTCTCAATATTGATGGCTTGACCGCAACGATCGCCGTACCGACGTTATTTGTCAAACCGCAGCAGGGACTCAACCGCATGGCTTGGCAACTGCAACCCTACAAAAACCATTGTCTCAATTTACAAATTCGCGAAGTACCTGGAAATCACTGGACATTCTTGACCGAACCAGAAGCTTTCGATCGCGCGATCTCTGAATTTCTGGAAGGCTTAAAGTCTTCTAGTTCACCTTAAATAGTCTCAAGAATTAAGTCCAGCATATGATGTCAGTATGGCTAATATTTTTAACCTTCCCCAAGAATCGATTCCATTAGAGTTATTTGAAGCACTGGCATCGGGTGATGACATCCTGATCGAGCGGATTATTTCCAGTGGGCAAATTACGCCAGAGGGACAATGGTACGACCAAACCACAGATGAATGGGTGATTTTGCTTCAGGGTGAAGCCGAAATCGCCTATCTTGACGGTTCGCGACAACAATTACGAGCAGGCGACCATATTCTGATCCCTGCCCATCACAAACATCGCGTTGCCTACACGAGCATTGAACCTGCCTGTATTTGGCTTGCCGTGCATGGGAGGATGCAGGCAGCCTAATCTAATGGAAGAACTTCCGTACTTGGTACTGCTGGCTTTCAAGTAAAGGCATGGTGAGTTCGCCCATTTGTTTCTCTAGGTAATCTATCTTGGCTTTGGGAACTGCTTCCCAAGCTTGGCGGCTTTCCCATCGAATCACCAAGACAACATCGAAGGTAATGGGATCGATCCATACTTCTTTCCCTAAAAAGCCCGAAAATTTTTGCATTTCCTGCGTCCACACTTCATCATCCTTGCGAATAAAGGCTTCTCGCAAAGATTCAGGTACGTGAAATTTCAGCCATTCGATCATCATTGTTTTTAGATTTGTGCGATCGCAGCTAATTGTATACTGACTAAATGGCTTGTTCGCTAGCGTATGTAGGAGTTTATTGTGAGTAGTTTGACTCTATGGTTGCTAGGGGCTATAGCTGGTTTGATTGCACTTTTGGCTATGGCTTTGTATCTCGGCGATCGAGAGCGGCGGAGGCTTCAAGATACTTTGCGCCAAAGCGAAGCGACGAGTAAAGCACTGATGTCTGCCATGCCCGACCTATTGATTCGGATGAAGGGAGATGGCACCTATTTGGGAATAGTCAGTAGCGATCGCCTTTCTGTATTGAATCCTGAACTCTCCTCAGCGGGGGATGTCAGTATCTATGACATTCTGCAACCCGATATTGCCGAGCAGCGGATGTACCATATTCGCAAGGCGCTCCAGATGGGCGAAATGCAAATTTACGAACAACAGATTGACATTGATGGTCAAATTCAGCATGAAGAAGTGCGGATCGTGATCACGGGTGACAATGAAGTTCTCAATATCATTCGGGATATTACCGATCGCAAGCAAGCAGAAGAAGCCCTGCGCCACAATGAAGAACGCCTGCGCAGTCTGATTTCTAATATTCCGGGGGCAATTTATCGCTGTAAAATAAATGCTGTTTGGCTCGTCGATTTTATAAGTAATTCCATTCTAGATATCGCTGGCTACCCTGCGGAAGATTTCATCGAAAACAGAGTCCGAACCCTAGAGAGCATCATCGATCCTGACGATCGCGAAATTTTAATGCAAACGATACACGAAGCTCTGGCGAAACAACAGCCTTACCAAGTGGAATATCGTATTTCACACCAAAATGGATCTACGCGATGGGTACAGGAGCGCGGCAAAGGTATCTTTGACACAAATGGAAAGCCACTGTACCTTGATGGGGCAATGTTTGATATTACCGAACAAAAGCAGGCAGAGGCGATCGCTGCGATGAACGAACAATTAAAAACCGAAAACCTGCGCATGGGTGCGGAACTCAATATTGCCCGCCAGATTCAGCAAATGATTTTGCCAAAACCTGAAGAGTTAGCGATCGAAGGGCTTGATATTGCTGGCTACATGGAACCTGCGGATGAGGTAGGGGGTGACTATTACGATGTCCTCAATACCGATGGTGTAGTCACGATCAGTATTGGCGATGTCACGGGTCACGGGCTCGAAAGTGGCCTGCTGATGCTGATGGCACAAACAGCGGTGCGAACGCTTAAAGAAGTGCGAGAAGAAGATCCAGTTCGGTTTTTGTCAACGCTGAACCGCGCCATTTACAAGAACGTACAGCGAATGGACTGCAACAAAAACCTATCCTTGCTGGTTCTCAATTATATCGATGGCAAAATCAGTATCAGCGGTCAACATGAAGAAATGCTGGTAGTTCGTAAAAATGGGGCAGTAGAGAGAGTCGATACCATCGATCTCGGTTTTCCGATCGGGCTCGATGATGACATTGCGAACTTCATTAATTTAGCGATTATTGAGTTAAATTTTGGAGATGGTGTTGTGCTCTACACCGATGGCATTCCTGAAGCGATCGATATTCAAAAAAAGCAGTATGGCATCGAACGGCTATGTCGTCAGGTTAGTGAAAATTGGCATAGATCGGCAGATGAAATCAAGCAAGCTGTAATTGATGATGTTAGCTGCCACATTGGCTCGCAAAAAGTGTTTGATGACATTACCCTACTGATCCTAAAGCGTCTGTAATTGAACTGCCTCGTTTTTATGCCTGACTCACTCTGCATCTATAGGTCTTTGGACGGAAAGTATTAGGAAGGATTAGGCTTCGCTCAACCAACGAGGAGAATTTTGTCTTAACTTCTCTAGCGATCGCTATACTAAAAAAATATACTAAAGAAATATTAAGCGATCGTGCTTAATTACGCTAATCTAAATGTAATTTTATGAAGTTTTCGTCCTACCTTTTTCAAAGCGCATTTTCTGATGACGACCTTAAACCTTCTGAAAGCTCCCACCATTTCTTCGCGCTCCCATCAACCTCTAAGGGTTACAGCCTTTGGCGATAGTCTAATCTATGGCTATGGCGATCCAGTCCATGGAGGTTGGGTGGAGCAACTACGGCGACAATGGATGGGTACAGAAACAGGGCATGTCCTCTATAATTTGGGAGTAAGGGGCGATACGGTTTCCCATGTCAATCATCGCTTAGAGCAAGAATTTTTACTGCGGGGCGAACTCCGTAATAAGATTCCCGATTTGATGATTTTGTCCGTTGGCGTGAATGATTCTGCAAGGGTTGGCAAACGCGAAAGTAGAACGATGACGGATTACGATCGCTTTACCTTAGAAATAGTCAACTTGCTTGACAAGGCGCAAAATCTCTGTCCAACGATCTTTGTGGGTATGGTTCCCGTCGATGAATCGAAAATGCCTTTTTTGGACTGTTTGCACTTCAATCATGAAGATCAGTTTCGCTATAAAGAAATGACAAAATTAGCTTGCCAAGTAGGAAATATTCCCTACTTAGATATCTTCGATCTATGGCAAGAACGAGGGCAAACTTGGATGCGCGATCGCATCTGTCAGGACGGATTGCACCCAAATACGAATGGCTATCTTGCGCTCTTAGAGGATATTTGTAGCTGGCAACCCTTGATGCAATTGGGGCAGGTATCCGCATCGTAATCTCCAATGTGAGGAGAGTACGGGCAAATTACTATTTATCTATAAAACTTGAGTATTTATGATGCCAGGAACGAGACTTGAACTCGTGACACGTGGATTTTCAGTCCACAAAGCGCATACTGAAAAAGCTTTCTGGGCAAAGCTTTGAAAATTATTAAATTTTGAGTGACTAGACTTTAGCCTAAAAATGCTTAGGTATTACCAGATCTAACAGCCATTTCTAGGGGGTTTAAATGTCCAAACATTTTTGGGTTCACCAGTATCTTTATCTATATCGATCCATGTAGCCGATACAACCTTAAGTACCCTGTTTCTTGGTTTTCTTAAAGGCGATCCATTTTTTACAATTCTTACGGGTAGATCGTCATTACCCATCACGGGTTTAGTTTGAGAAAGTGGGATGATCCACTTAGTCATGAAAGCGATCGCCTCTTCTTCGCTCTGAAAATAACAGGATGTTTTATTTTTATGGCTACCAAATTTCACGGTAGCAAAAACGTTGCCTATAACCCTTTGCATGGGTTCAAAATGCACGCACCAGAAAATTTTCTCACATGGTATCGGATCGGGTATTGAAACATACCAAGCAGATTTCTTTTCTTCCCTTGTTTTTGCATCTTTGTGCTGAAATTTAAGAACTAACTGCGAAGACACTGGAAGCATTTCAAACTTTTCACCAATAAATATCGGCACAGCATCAGAGCCACTTGAGGAAATATTACAGACTGATTCCACAATCTTTCCTTGCTGCCTACTAAGTTCGCTTCCTAGTGGGGCTAATATGTTAAATCCTCTTCCAGTAATTACTTTAGACGTTGGAACGAGGCTAAATGAACCAGTGTTATCTTTAACGCATTCCAAAGAAGAGATAGGAATTGTTAAATCTGGGCATAAAAGCTGGGTCATTTTGTCTAGATGCTTTGCAAGCATGGAAACCTGATTAGCTATACCATTCAAGCCCTGACCTGTATAAGTGAGAGTAATTATTTTAGGAGCTGGCTTGAGTGTTTGCCTGATTAGTTGCGATATGAAATCGGCTAAGGCATTGCTAACTAATTCAGATACTTTTGAAATTACTAAATTTATCAAAGGATTTGCTTTGAATCTTCC
Organism: Tumidithrix elongata BACA0141; assembly: GCF_036349135.1. Classification (NCBI taxonomy): domain Bacteria; kingdom Bacillati; phylum Cyanobacteriota; class Cyanophyceae; order Pseudanabaenales; family Pseudanabaenaceae; genus Tumidithrix; species Tumidithrix elongata. The sequence continues at coordinate 49,564 of NZ_JAZBJZ010000015.1, read as the reverse complement.
GAAAGCTGCATTGATAATTAGGTTTGTTAAATTAGAAATCAAAGCACTTATCAAAGCATCGACAATCGCAGGATAGGGAACTGTAGGGGCTGGCTCGTCTTTACAGGAAGTAAATTCAAATTCTCCTGTAATATTTATCGAGACATAACCCTTAATCGTACTTACATCGCTCTCAATAGTAATTAATTTGTCGTAGATATCAGTTATTTTCTTCTCAAAAGAAACTAGTTTGTTGTATGTATTAATCACATCGCTTTCGATAGAAATTAATTTGTCATAAATATCTGTTAATTTTGTCTCAACAGAAACTAATTTATTGTAAGTATTAGTTACCTTTGTTTCAATATTAGTAACCTTAGTTTCTACATTTGTAAGTCTCGTGTCAAAATCACAAAACTTTTCATAAATATCATTTATTTTGCTGTAAATGTCTTGTAGGGTCTGTAGTTGAGTCATTTTTTAATAATTTTATATTGACTTATTTTTTTTTCCAAAATTCAAGAATTACTGACTTACTCCACCTATATGAGTGAGGACAAGGACAAACAAACAAATTTTTACGAAAAGTTATTCCGAACAAATGCTTTTCTCTAAGTAACTTTTTGCATTGTTGAACTGTTAAAAAATAAAGATTACAAAAATCGGAAAGTTTAATCATTCTTGGCGGCATCAAATAACCATCTATTTCACATGGAGACATGTAAAAAGTAGATTTGTAATGTTTTGAATGAAGTCTAGCCATTTTAAACCTTTATCTTTTTGCGTCTAGTAATCGACTCCATTATTTTAACGCTGAAACCATTGAAAATACTAGTGTTATTGCTATCTTTGATGCAACGAACTTTTATTGACTTAAGGTTCTTTTGTCGATTTAAGCAACAACAATTATGAGGTTTCTTTCATGAGTTTTGAATATTTTGACGCTGCTGGCAATGCTACGAATGATGGTGTTTTCATTCCTGTCGCAGCTCTTCCGGGCGTACTTGCTACTGAATTAGCTGCTGCACAACCTGCTACAACCAAATTAAGTAAAGCAATCTTTGCAATCCTCAATCAGATCTATGACACCATCTCGCCTACAACCTTTAATGCACTTGGTTTTACTGCATCTAAGGCAAACCCTTCAGGGGCTGGTACTGACCTCTTAAATCAGAATTTTAGCTTTACTGCCCAAAAGCTAATCAACTTTGATACTGATACTGTTTCTCAGGTTCCAGTTCCTTCTACTGGTGCAAACACAGGGCTAGGTAAATTCAGCATTTCAGACATTTTTGCAGGTGCTGCTGTCGTAGCTGCCGCTGGTACAGTTGCTGGTGCAGGCATCGTGATTCCTACTTCTTTATTGCTTCCTTATACCAGTCTGACTCATGCAGGGCTGACTATCAGTGGAACTTCTGATAATAGAGACTGGTTTGCAGCTTTGTTTGATTTCTTAGGCAACGATTTACCTGTTCGTAGCTCTACGGTTGCATCTGCTGTTACTGCTCGGACTGCTTCAGCGATCGCCGCCACTACGATTCCTGCCGCTTATGTTGATGCAACTGCACCCACATCAGGAATTTTGGTAGCAGATCTCCCTGCGCGTGGCTTGGTTTCTAAATCCTACTCACTCACAATCCAACTGATTTTAGACCAAAGTTCCCAATCCTTTGACGTAAATTCAGTCATCGGTTAGATCGTTTCAATTTAGGGGCAACCATGCCCCTTTCAGCCCTTTACTTAATAACCAAAATGAAGAAAGCAAAAAAAGTTCTCGCTAACTACATCAGCGATATTCAAGGTGGAGGTTTAAACGACGATGGTATTTATAGCGACATACCATTTTCAATCCGTGAAGGCTTAGACGATTGCATTCCCTACAACAATGTAGTCTCTAACTGTCTATGCGCTATTAGTACTTTTAACATGCGTGCTCTAGTTGCCACGTTTGGTACAAAAAATCCCGATCGCTCTTGCATGTCGATCCGATTCCCAATACCTTCCCCCAACCCAGACTCTATCGCGGCTTTTGTTCAAAAGCTAAAAGCTTGCGGTGCAATTTGCATAGATCTTGATGGCGAAGAATGGAAGGTCGTACCCCCCGGTCTGAGTCCAAGACTTAACTACGGACCAACCTTCACCCCAATTCAGTTACCCGTTGGAGCATTTGCACCTAAAATTTCAGGGCGTATGGCAGAGTATGAAACCGATGGGACTGTTGCCATTCAACGCCCAAAGGTAGCGGTAGAATCTGAGCCTGTTGCTTTCTCTAGCATTATTGTTGGTGATGTGGTGGTATCGACAATCAACGGGATTAAAACTGCAAGCGTTGCAGGACCCGGGGGCTGCACAGGACAACTTTTAAAACAAGATATTTGCTTACTTGCAAATATCTCGCCACGACATGCGATCGCTTATGGGTCATCTATCGCCGCTGGCAACAATGCCGTTGAGGCAGTGAGTAAGTTTGTAAGAAAAGCACCCATCAAAAGACGGCAAGATATTATCGATTGCATCAAAAAACTCGGCAACTATCCTGGTATTCATTGTGTGGGCTATAAAGGCGAGTCTATTAAGAACATTCACGAACTCGTATCGTAAATTGCTCTGATTTCGCTCCTGACATTTCCTGAAATCCCTTACAGAGTCTAATCGCCATGATTATTTCAAGAGAGTTTATACAAGCACTTGATACCCTTGCTAGTCAGTGGACAGGCAAGAAATTTCAAGCTGCTGAAGACCTTTACGATGCGATCGACGAATTGCATAATTTCGCTGAAGAGCATAGAAATTTGGATTTCGTTCAAATCCCTCCTCAGCAATCAGAGGATACTGTACCCGCAATAGATGCAACTGCACAGTCCGTAACTACTCCTACCAATGGCTAGGTACACTGGGACTTATCAGCTAGACAACGGCTATATCGCCGAAAGCGTTGCATTGACTGTATTTGCAGTCAATCTTGCAAATCCTATTGCTGGCAGTCCCTTTGGTGGCGAAAGAACTGACACGCGGTTAGATTTCGATAAGAACTTCTTACCGCCTAGTTTTCTTCTAAATCTTGTTGGTGTAAGACCTTGCTGTACAATCCCTGTCAATTCAATTCGTCACGCTAGGCTATTTTACTCAGATACGCGATATCTCTTTATCCCATGCCCATTTAGAGGCGGTACACCTGAGTTTTTTGGCTTCTATAAAGAGCTATTTTTGAACACTCAACAGGTTCATTTAGAAGCTCATGGCGAGACTGTTGGAGCTGATCGCATTCTTGTTTTTGCAAATAGACCATGATTAAAGCTGGGGCTAAAACAAGACGTTACGAAGTAGTAGGAGTCTACTACGACAATGATTTTGCCCTAACTAGCATCGTTCCCTTACGAATCTATAAGGATGAAATCGGCACTGTACAGACTCCAATCACCTCTTTGCTTGTAGGCAGATTTGTAAATACAGATTGTGCCATCCCAAAGGCGAAAGAGTTTGAACCGAGATACGTCAATGCTTGCTCAGAGAATGGTAGCAGTGTTACTGGTGAATCAAACTTTACTGTAATCGTGCCATTCCACCCAACCAACGAAGTCAATCACAAAGCCCAGATTAGAGAGATTGCTAAATTTCCTGATGTGTTGGCTATTAGTTATTTTGGGGAAACCCATACAACATCTATAGAGAGGTTTATACGGTGAGAGTTTTAAATGTTTCCGATGACTATCTAGCTACGGTTTGGACTGCCTGCTTAGCGGTTCTAAACTGTCCTAAAACAGTAGAAGAAAAGGTTCAAATCCTTGAATCTGCCCTAGTTCAAAAACTTCTAACTACAGGTCAAAGCCTAGCGCAACTGCAAACAGGGCTAGAACCTTTTGACACGGCAATTGTCAGCTATACGACTGACTTAGAGAAGAAGCTGGAATCTGCTAAATCCGTGAAGGTAGATACTGGCTTTACTGCCTTAGACACAGCGCTTACAAGCCACGTTCAAGACTTCCTTACAAAATTCGCGCCTGAGTCATGACCAATGCGATCGCTAACCAAATATGGAGTGGATTCACCAATCCTAATCAGATCGATAAATCAACTACTTTCTCTGGCTGTGATTTCTTGCTTCTTAACGCTCTGTCTGTGGGTCGCGATAACTTTGAAATTGCTGCTTCTATTGTCGTCAACGTGATTGCAGACACGCTCTATCTGAATGGGTCTGTACAAGTACCGCAAGCACCGCTAGGCAAGAAAGAGATACCTTTAGAGATTTCCTATTTTGACACCGCTTTGATCGTGGCTCTGCCTTCAGAAGCAACGCGATCGCAGTGTGAATGTCAGGTATGTCTCACTACTAGTTACAGCGTCAATCTTGAGATTTTCTCTGTTTCTAAAAAGGCTCTTTGCGATTGCAAGTTAGAGCTTGACCAGATTCAGAGTGATGTCAATTTTTTGAAGTTGCTGACAGGTGCGATTGGCGTAAATCAGGTAGCTCAAGATGTGGTGTTATTGGCGACGGCTACAGTAATTGGTGCAGGGTTAGCGCTGCCAACTGCGGGCGCGTCTCTTGCTCTGCCACCAGCTGCGGGTGCTGCACTTACCCCTGCATCTGGTGCGTTAATTCCTATTTTGGTAAGTGCAGGTTTCGCAATTGCAGGAGGTTGATAAATGACGAACGTAGCAGAAACTCTTTTAGGTGGCAATCAAGCCATTAGAGGATACAAGCGAAACGGTACTTTTGCCCCCGCAAATGCCGTTTCTGAGTTCGTTGATTTCGTCAAACTCGCTATTTCAGGTGCTTTCTCGTTTCAATATGATTCGGATTTGAGAATTGTGTCTTTGCAAGCCGATCAAAATACCAGCAATTACACGATTGCGATCGCAGATTTTAACGAAAACGTTTATTTCTCAAATACATATCAGGCTTTGGTTTATGACCCTGCTTATCTGATCGTACCAGCGGGTCACAAGGTCATAGTTACGCCGATCGCAAATCTAACTAGATTGCGTTTAGTCTCTCAAATCATTGCAGTTCAAGACATCATTTCTTTGAGGTAACAAAAAATGGCTTTATATCCTAGTAGCAATTTTACTGGTTCATTGATTCCAACTCCTTCGACTAACCCTGTCGTGGCATCGGCAACGATTGGTACGTCCTCATCGCAGATTTTAGCGGCAAATGCCACGAGGCAAAGCTTTTCAGTCTATAACAACAGCAACAGAACCATAGCTTTAGGTTTTGTAACTGGTGTTACTTTGACTGCAAATTATTTCACTCTAATACCTGCAAATGCGCTCTATGAATGGAGTCAGGAAGCGATTCCTACGGGTGCGATTTTTGCGATCGCATCTGGTGCTAATGCTGCTGTTCAAATTAGTGAGTTAAACCCATGATCAGACCGATTCAGACTATTACAAAATTGGCTGAATCGACTTTCAGATGTAGTTGGGTGGGTGTCGAGAACAGCACGTTAAAGCTTAATTTTGACGTGCTGATCGACCACTTCCAACTAGAAGGAAAGTTTTGTCTAGTTCACTGGCAAGCCAAGCCTAGAAACTTCAGAAAGTGGGGTGTTTACTGCCATTCAGCGGATGCCTATTTCTCTGTTAAATTTGACAAGTTGATTTTTGAAGAGGGGATGACGGTAAAGGCTTTGCAGATTCCAGATAAGGTTACTCACACCATACCTACTGCTGTGCTGATCTACCTAAATACTTATGTTCAAGAAAATGATGGTTTGATATGGATAAAGAAAGCAGGAGAGGGGAATCTATGAGTTTAGGGGATATGGTTTCAGTTATCGCTCTCTGCGTGACAATTAGCGGCGTACTCGTTGCTGTAGGTAGGTTTGTGGCTTCTCAAAAAAGCATTGAGAGTGTACTTAGTCGCATTAGCGATAAGATGGATGCTTATGATAAGAGAATGGATAAGATGAGTAACTTTATGGTCAGGGTTGACCAAAGAGTTATGAATCTTGAAACCCGCGTCATAGGCGAGAATAACTCAGCGAGGGAAAGAGAGTCTGATGTCTAGCGGATGTATCTTTGGAGGCATAAAGAAGGCATCTGCACCCGCGTCATTTAACTTGACGACGGGTGTTATTTGTTCCGTATTTGGAGTCACTCACCCAGCCTGTAAGGTGTTAGATGTAATTTTGCCTAACCTTGCTGGAGGGGCGCTTGGTGTAGCTGCTAAGTTTGGCTTAAAAATCAAGTCTAAAATGTTAACTCGATTGATTGAGGCTAAGGAGAAATTCGATAAATTAAAAAAGCCTTACGATCAAATAAAAGCCTTAATTGATTTGTTTCCTGACCCAGATATTCCTACAGCTGAATTTTGCTTAATTGACCCGCCTGACTTCCCTGAAGACATTACCTATGCCGATGTTTTTGAGGCTTTTTCAGGGGTTCCAGTATCTACTTGGTTTGGGAATTCAAGCCTGCTAGAAAAAATTGCCGATATCTATGCATATCAGAAGTGGTATGAATTCTGTGAGTGTCGGACTAGTCAAGAACCAGATCCGCCAAACGTGCCTACAGTTCCTACTGTGCCTAGCATTGATGATATAGACTTCCCTCCCAATGGCTGTTTAGAATTTTATCGCGCTGCTGTGATTGGAGAACTAAATGGAGCTAACTCAAGAGCGGCGGCTTATAACGGATTTTTAGATCAGGCTGTCGCTGGTGGACTTTCTATAAGAAATCAGGAAGTAATACCAACAATCTGCACGGACCCGGATAAAAATCTGGCTGATCACTGTCAATTGTTTTTGGTGGGTTCTTTTAACTCTTGCTTATGTTATTTCTATATCCCTGTAAAAGTAAGTTATTTCGCTATTCTTGTCGGAGATATCTCGCAGATAACAGGTTGTAACGGCGTTGGGTCAGGTTGTCAGATTATTTCAGAAAGTTCAGTGCAAATTCAAGTTCAAATCCCAATGCAGTTTAAATTTGGGATATCTGGTGACGGGGAGGATTGCAACTTGCCACCAGCACCAAATTACGATCCACCCCCTGTACCCGATCCTGATTTGCCTGGATTCTGTGATTTTTTTCCTGAAGCCTGTGCAAATGGGTGCGGCGATCATGGCAGTGGTACTGGTAGTTGTGTACCTGAAACTACGACTGTAAAAGTATGGCAATCGTGCCGTAACTTCACAATGGAATCGCGAGAGTTATTAACATCAAGCGCTTCGCCTACCCCAACCCCTACCCCAACCCCTACACCAACCCCAACCCCTACACCAACGCCTACCCCTACACCAGATTGCTCAGGTGCGTATTCTTATGCCTTTCCAATCGGTCAGTCTAATGGAAATAGTTTTAGTTGCTCACAATTGAGCGCTCTGTTAGCGAATTTTGAAGATAGTACCTTGAATGGTCAAGCTGGTTTTGATGTATCTTGTGACCCTGATTTAACCCAGGGTTACATAGACGGTTTTAACTCAACTTGTAATTAGCGATGGATGGGTATTACTTTCTTGCCCGCTGGTTATTACTAGGCTTTGGCTTGCTGCCATAGTTGGGGAAGATTAACCAGAAGATGCCACGGACTGTTACAGCTATGCCTAGCAGTGGTAGGAAGGGAATGCGAGTAAGGACAAAAAAGAACCAGAGAGTCAGACCTGTAGGAATCAGCAAAGCACCGAGTAAACGCTTGTTCATGATTTTCTCGCAATTGGTATCTAAATTTTAGACGATTAAAGGGGCTATGTAGCCCCTTTTTGCTTTGGTAAATTGTGCGATCGCTTAATCTAAATCTGCTTTGTCTGTCATGAATAAATAACCACCAGCAAATATAGCGCCAAAGCCAAGGACTAAATCCCACAGATTGATTGAACGAACAACTATAAAGCCACTTGAAAACATTGCAATAAAACTTCCAACGATCGAAGTTAAGGCGTAATTTCTGTTTCCCAACCCTCCAAAGAAAAGGGTGGCAATGCCACCTAACAATAAAGGGATCGAAAGATCTGCTAATAAATTTGAAAAAGGTGGATTGAAAATTACGGTATTAAAAGTGATGGTTTTTCCTAGAAGGTAGATACCAAGAATCATTAAGCCTAAGCCGATATATTTCACCATGATGTTTTGGTTGTTAATTCAGGATGCGACTGAAGAATTTTCAGAATTAAACCTCAAAGCCAAATAGTAAAACCTCGCATCGTCTGGCAGGGCATCCACTAGTTTATCGAAAGTGTCTTGTCTTAGATTTTGCTGCTTCCCCGTTTTGAATTTACTAATTACCTCTGGAGCAACCCCTGATTTTTCAGAAACTTCAGCGGCTTTTACATGAAATGTTTCGAGTGTCTTAAAAAAAGCAGTCTTGCTATCCATAGCAGCGTTACAACGAAATATATATTGCATTATCTCTTTTGTTGTTAAATCTCACAATGTGAGAAAACTCTACTGTTGATGTATTCTTTAGAAAATTAGTGAGATGTAACAATGACCCCTGAAGAATTTGTCAACAGCCCTTTAAGTCATATAGCCCAAGTAACTGAGATAGATAAGAGTAACTGGAGTAAGTTTTTTAATGGACACCTACTAAGTGAAAGAACTCTTAATAGAGCTGCAATCAGCCTAATCATGAAGCCTGAAGACCTTTTGAGAGCAATTAACATAAGAAGATCCAAAAACAGTCTTGTGAAATCTCACAATAGCTGATATGTTTTAAATAAGTTGTCATTTATCACAACAAAAGAACCAAGACAACCTATCACCCAACAAGGTAATCACCATGTGTCACAGGAACATTAACACTCCTAGCCAACAGCCTACTGATGGTTTTCAGATGCCAGACCTTTCTGCATTTGCCTCAGTAGCAGGCATTAAGATTCCCGATCTAAGTGCCGTCAGCGTACCCATGCAATTCATGCCATCAGACGATAAGGCAATGCAGGGTGGGATGGTTGCATTACTTGGAGTAGGACTAGGGGCTTTGCTTGTATCAGAGTTTGCTGGCTTGGGGAAAACTACCCAGCCCGCAGCTCCCCCAACAGATCAGACCAACCCCTATCGGTCTAACCCATTTAGAGGCAATCAAACCGTCAAGGATATCGAAAAGGCTCTGCTACTCAAACCATCGTCATACCAACGTGATGAAATCTTGAAAGAGTTGGCTAGATACCCTGAAACGATGCCGATCGCAAACTTACCCGAACAGGCGATCGCTCTAATTGCTGGCTAAAAAAACAGAGCGATCGCCACTGCGATCGCTCCTATCAACTTCACCCACATCATACCAACCATGAAACCAACAGATTTGACACCAGGCATGTCCTTTTACTTGCTAGACACCGACATTGCAGGTACGCAAGTAAACGTTAGATATCAATGCTCCCAATCGCACCCAGACGGCATCTACGCCACTGGCTTACGAGTCTTTGAAGAAGGTACGTTAAACAATCCTTTCTGGGTTCCCAATTTCACCGATATCCAACTAGCCGACTAATCACCAGCGGGGCTACCAAGCCCTGCTTTTTCATTACCAAAAATAACACCATGACCAAACCACTCACCTACTTTGTCAACCTGTCGCCTGAATGCGATCGCGAGATTATCTCACTGTCACCTCAAGAAAAGCTCGATCTTGTTAGAGCCATAGTCGAAATAGTACAGAGCGACATCAGAAACCCTATTTCTAAATAACCAACCAGCGATCGCACCCTGACCGACGGGGGCGATCGCTTCATTTATTAGAGAAGAAAAACACCATGACCAAACCAATCACCTATTACCTACATCTGTCTGAAATCACTGCTAGAGAGCTTGAAACCCTATCTATACAGGAAAAACTAGCCCTCGCCAAAGGTCTGATCGAGTTGTCCCAAGAAGAAGTAAGAAACAGAGAAAAGAGGTAAAGCCATGAATCACAACTACCATAAGGCAAGAGTCAGAGGTAAGCACTGGGAGGGTAACCAACTTCGCGGCTATGCCACGATTGACGGCTTAGATATTCACGTCACCTATTCCAAGGTGATCGGATGGTTTTTTATGGATCGAGAGCATTGTTTTCACTACATTGATGAGCCTGTTGTCCCGTTGGAGGTGGTAAGTGAACGAAGCTGATAGAGAAAAACTAGTAGTTAGCTGTGCCTGTCTCTTCCTTTTTCACACAGCAGAGATGCGCCCCCCTAATAGGCTTCCCAGCGTTAAGGAATATCAAAGGCACGAAACGGCTAGAGAACGCGCCCTCTATCAAATGGCAAAGGCTCTAGGCTGGGAAAATTTGTCCATTGATGGACAGCTAACCCTCCCTCAATGGAATGCTGCCATTCAGCATATTTCACAAATGCAAAAAGAGGGGAATTTGCCCAATGTCTAGAAAATGCCCTAACTGCAACCGACCGACCGCAACGATAAGACAATTCGCATCTGACGAGGGCATCTATACCTCGATCAGATGCTCTTCTTGCAACCACAACGAAATCAAGCAAGAGCAGACTGTCCGTAAATTTTTTGAAACTTAAAAAGGAGAAAGAATTAATGATTTACTACTACATCCAAGTTCCAAAGCCATACAATATCGCTTTTAATCAAGCACCTATTAACAGTGATGGATGGTACACGAAACCAGAATGTTTCAAAACCCTTGCAGATGCAAGATTTCATGCAGTGAAGGTTATGAAGAACCCGAAATGTCGAATCGTCAGAATGGAACTAGTCGAAGAAATTCTAGAAGTCTCGTAAAAGTTTGCGATCGCATGGAGAAAGCAGATGAATCAAAACAGACTGGCTCAGAAAATCGGCAAAGTAAAAGCACAAGATTTTTTTGACAGATTTCGCACAGGCACACTTGTTACTACTTCCAAGTTTAGCCCTACTCCATTAGGTCGCATCACCCGATGTCATCCCCATCTAGGAAAGGTCTCAGTCAGGCGTTTCATGGATGGGCATCGGCGTGTTTATCCTGTGTTTTCTATCATCATTTTGTAACTATGGATAAGACGGAAAGACGAATACAACGCCTTGAAAATCAAGTGATGGCACTCAAAGAAGAGCTACTCGAAACACTTCGAGTTTTATATGCGATCAAGCTTCAACTAGTAACTGAAAACTATGGAGAGAACGAGGTAATCGAAGATGCTTTTTTGACTCTGGACAAAGGGAAAATCAAAGCGATCGCAGAGCGAATCAAACAAATCAAGCGATATGAAACGAATTATTAACCATGCCATCAGCACTAATATTTGATGAACTCTCACCAGCGCATCTCAAAGAATGGGAAAGCACAGACCCTGAAATCGTTAAGCTCAATGTCCAAACCGTAACTGATGAACGAACGATCGCTCATCTGCTTGGCTGGAAAACTGGAAGATGGAAAAGCGGCTGGAAAAATGGCGGCGGCTGGGTAGTTTGGGGAGATAGTTTAGGACGTGACACTCAGCATGCAGGTTTGCAATTCAAGCCCGATAAACCTCGTGTCATTAACATTGGGGAAAAAGAAAAAACTCTCAAGTACGAATCACCACTAAAAGCAAATAAAGAAGCGGCTCCAGAGCCGTTATTTTTGCGAGTAAGCGATCGCATTTGGGAAAGTATTGCCCGACGGTGGCAAGTGCCAATATTGCCCGACGATCTAGCCAAAGGTTTTTGGTCATGGGTCAAACAAAATACCCAACTACCAATCCTGATTACTGAAGGAGCCAAAAAAGCAGGGGCTGCACTCACGCATGACTTTATTTGCATCTCTATTCCAGGTGTCAGCAACGGACAATTTGAGGGTCGTATCAACCCACTGCTCAAAGATTTTGTCACCACAGGTCGATCGATTTACCTTGCTTTCGATAGCGATTTACATATCAAACGTGAAGTAAGGCATGAGTTAGACCGTTTGTCTCGCCTCATCGCTCGCAAAGGTGCAGTACCAGAAATTCTAATCTGGGACTACCACGAAGAAACCAAAGGGTTAGATGACCTGATCGCTGCCAAGAGGGGGCAGATATTAGACCATTTGTTAGAAACTGCAATCACCTTTGAGCAATATCGCAAGCAAGAAATATTGGAGCTAGAACGCAGTGACCCTGATGAATTTCCTATCTCTGAACATTTCAACCAAATTGCTCAAAAGAAATTATTTAGCGATCACCGCTGGGTTTGCATCAATGACACCTTGCACTACTGGACTGGAACGCACTATGAACCCAGTCCTGATGCAGTCGAAAAGAGAAGAATCAGCCAATTTTGCAGCACGTTCAGCGTTTTCGATCATCGTACCAACACTCGCAGCTATAAATATGCCAACGAGCAAAGCGTAAATGCTGTTTTGAAATGGGTGAAAGTTATATTTGGCGTTGATGCCCTCATCGTCAATCCGTCTGGTTTGAATCTTGCCAACGGTGTTTTAACGATCGAATGGCAAGGGAAAGAACCCCGCTGGACATTGCGAAAGCATCACCCAGAATTAATTTATACCTACTGTTCAAAGGTTAAATACGACCCAAAAGCCGATCCTGAACCATGCGATCGGCTATTAATTGCCCTGGACGATGCCCAACGCGATGTATTTTTAAAAACCATTGCTGCGAGTTTGGATTTACCAAATGTGCGTAAGTTCATGCCCGACCGGTTGCGAGGTTTATTGTTGCAGGGTGATGGTTCCAACGGTAAAGACACGCTCAGAGAGTCAATCGCTGAGATTTTTTCACGAGGGATTACAGGTTGCTCTCTGCGAGATTTCCAACAGTATGACGAGGGCAAAAAATTTCCACTGTCAAAGCTGGAATATTCGCGCATCAATTGGGCATCGGAAAATCACTCGCGTCTAAGTTTGGATAGTTTGCAAAGTCTAAAAAATGTCTTGACAGGCGATCCGATCGATATCGAGCGCAAAAGTCAGGATGATTACAGCATCAAACCTGCCTGCATTGTCCTGTTGAACTGTAATGAAGCCCCTTCAATTGTTGGCGCACAAAAGGCGATCGAGTCTAGGTATGCGATCGTCAAATTTGCCAAAACTTTCACGAGTCACCCGCAATCACCAGACGAGCTACCAGCCGACCCAAGATTTAAAAATGACCCAGATTTTTTACAAAATTACGTCTGTCCGTCGTTGCTGAATCGTTTGCTTGATGCCCTTGGCAGACTGATGCAAGAGGGCATCGACTATAAGCCCTTAGCAGGTGCAATTCAGGATGCAAAAGAGTCATCGTGCCATTTGATTAGATGGGCTGCCGATATAAATCTCGAACAAGGTAACGGACGCATCAAGTTAGGTGATTTATTTGAAAGTTTGAAATCTTGGTACGTAGATCAGGGTGTTTTAGACATCGAACTTACAACAAGTGGCAAAGAAAAACTGGAATGGTTAGATGAGGGCAATAAATTCGATCCTTGGATAAAAGCACCTCGCCTTATGAGAGCTGCATTAACCAAAATCTTTCCTAGAGTGCGTTTCAGCGAAAAAACAGAGTATGGGTTCTTTGCTATAGGTATTCAATCTATAGATTTTACAATTTCTCCTAATTTTGGTTCATTTGGTTCAGGAAAAGAAGAGAAAGAAGACACAGAAAGAGTTTCAGTGGCTGAACCAAATCCTGAATCAAATAATTTAGGTTCATTTTTCCTGAACCAAAACTCGGCTGAACCAAATTTGCAGGCTGAACCAAATTTTTTAGCCGCTGAACCAAAAAAACCTGACAACCACGCCATTCCTGAACCAAATGAACCAACTGAACCAAATTTGAAAGTGATTAATAATTACTCAAACAAAATTGAAAATTCTGCACAAAAAATTGAAATTGGCGATCGCGTGATCATTGCAAATTTATCGGCAATGTTAGAGCAACGCCCAGGAATGCTCGTAGAGTTCCAGATTGCCACCTACGAGGTGCGAAGTTTTCAAGGTCATAAAGCCCAGTGCTATTACAAAGGACGAACTTTCAGTATTCATAAAGACTGGTTGGAAGCGATCGCTAAAAAGTCAGAGGTGCAGCATGGCTAGAAGTAAATCAACACCAAACTTTGTCAAAACTGAGGATCTTTTAGAGGTTTTAAAGTGCGATCGCGAATATCTGATCGGCTTGGTCAAAGATGGTAGTTTGAAAATTGGCATTCATTATTTAGACTTGCGATCTAAGAAATCTCAGAGAGCCATGTATAGATGGCATTTTGATAATTGCGTTAAGTACTTTGCAACGCCACCAGATGAACGGGTGCAGTAGGTCGATCTGCTCTCATCATCAACAGGTCATAAACCCGCTGGTGATGTCGATCGTCTATCCAGTGGTGATAGAGGTCTGTGTGAGTTTTGACCGAGTGACCCATTTGTTGCGCCGCGAGTTCTATGGGCAAGCCAAACTCGATCGCTCGCACAGCCCAACAATGACGCAAATCCAATAAATGAAATGGCATTTTCCCTCTGCGAAAATATTGAGATGCTCTTTCACTAAGTTCTGAGTTATTGCGTCCTGTAATTTTTGGTGGATTGACTTGATTTAGGTTCCAAGCTTCACACCATTCTGGATATAAAGCCCATACTCTGCGCCGCCCTGTTTTGCCATCTAACACGGTTAAAACTGGAAAATCACTAAAGTCAATTTGAAAAACTTCATGAGACCTTAGCCCATATGCTGCAACCATGCCGTAGAACCACTGCCAATTAGGATTTAAGATTTTGGTGAACCAATCAGCGATCGCGCTGTCATCTGGTAGGTTACGCGGCGTAACTTCTCTGGGGGAATATTTGCCGCTGTAAGGCTTAGCATCAAATTCTATTCCAGCAAATTGAGCCAATGCACCAAGCACCATACAGCAACGCTTTCGAGTTTTTGTGTCTGCATCAGTGCCTAGAATCGTACTTAGCATTAACTCTCTCGTGAGCAGTTCGTCCGACGGCAGTTTTCTGAAAATAGACAAATAATCTTTTTGATAAGTTGTCTCTGTTTTAGGCGATCGCTCTCGTTTTGAAAAATAATCAGTCTCAAATTTAGTCACCAGACTTGAAACGGTGGGGACATCTGTATTGATTTTGAGATATGGAGACCAATTAAACTCTTTGCAGGCGAGTAAAGCCCCTATTTTCCTTGCTTCTGCTTCTGCGGCGCTAAGCCCTGCACCACTGGCATAAATCCCCAAAGCAATTCTCTGCTGATAAGCATCGATGCGATCTGAATCTGGCTTGGGTGGCAATGTTGCCCTTAGATATAAATGGTTACCCTTTTGCTCAATTCTTACGCCAACATTCGCAACTTTCAATCTACCGTTTGCTTGTGCGATCTTGCCTTCAATCATGGTGACTAAACTTTGCCTAAAATTTTACCTATATCCAAGGGTATCAGTAGGTATCTATAGGTATAGCTAAAAGCAACCAGTTACTGAAACCCTTTCAGGTATTAGCTTTTTACTTATTTTTAGGCATGACAGAAATGCCAGGAACGAGACTTGAACTCGTGACACGTGGATTTTCAGTCCACTGCTCTACCAACTGAGCTATCCCGGCGTTTTTTGCGCTTTATGAATATAGCACTTACGAATGAACTTCATCAAGTGCAATTTAGAAAATTTTCAAAGTTTTTTCTAGGAGGCAAATTTATTGCCAATAAAAAACTCCACCCGTAAAAATCTGAGAATCTAGAGGTGGAGTCAATGTATTGTCAAAACCGAGTATTGGCAATATCGAGATCTAGCTAATCCATTCTGGAATTGCTTCTTCCTTGGTATTTGTCCGACGCTCTAGGGTCTGGCGTTCAAACTTGAGGTGAATCGAACGATTTTGTTCGCCATCTGCAGCTACCGCAAAGATCGGATAATCAACAATGCCATCTTGGAAGGACATGTGGTGGCGGAAAGTACCATCGGGGCTGAGTTTAATTGGACGACCGCCGATCGTAACATTCGCATCAGGTTCAGTTGCCCCATAGACGATTAGCTCAGCATCGGCAACGAGCCAGAACTGACGGGGACGAGAGGATATAGATCCAGAGAACAAGCCAGCGCCTGACATCCCAATGCCTGAATAGTTGATGCCGGAAGCGCTCAGCGCACCTGCTGCCAACAAGCCTGCCCCTGATGGGAAGACATGGGAGCTGAGAGATTCGATGCCTGCCCCAGACATTTGCATCGAGCCATACAAGGAACCTGCAACACGTTGCGCTTCGACGCTGCGAGCCATGTTAAAGATTTCGTCGTAGAGGGCGTCGCCAACACTTGGGCTTTGTGTAGCTTCGACCTTTTTGCGGCTAGGAGGTACAAGGGTAAACAGGGTTTGACCGTTAAGGTTCTTTTCCCAAGGTACGGTAATAAAGTGATCTTCTACCCAGTCCGAAGGATAGGTAGGAGGAATGTGAACGTTTGCCGAACGAGCAAGGGTTAGCCAACGTCCATCGGCACAACGGTACCCGATTTCAACAACATAGTCGCGATCGCTAATGGGGATAGGCAAATACCATTCTCTTGCCAATTCGTCACAGTGATATTCTTGAACGTTGTTGGGGGCTTGGGTATTGATGTCAATGTCAGTGACATCGTATAAACGCAGTGCAAGTTGTTGGCCACCCTGATGTCTGAGACTTTCTTTAGCCGAATTAGGGATGTCCCAATAAACATATCCCCATTGAGGATCGCGGGGCATGATCACAATACGGCTTTCCCCATAGCCTAGGGGGAGATCGCCAAGGGGTTCATCAACCGCAGATAGAACTGCTGAGGTTGGTTCTTCGCTTCCTAAATCAAATTTTGTTGCTTCCACGATTTCTTTGATCTCCGAGTTACTGTTTAATCTATTAGGGACAACATTTGCTGCCATCATTGCAACTTGAATAGCAGAAAGCAGTTGAGACTTTCGCATACGGCTGTAACGAGAGACTTCAAATTCGGCAGCTACTTTGCGTAACTGTCGCAAAGTCATTTCTTCTAAAGGGGGACGCTCTTTTGCCATGTAAGTTTTACCTCCGATTATTACTTTTAATCCCGTATCAGATGTGCTCTGCAACACAGCGACTCTTTGCTTGAATGTGTTGTGGGATCAGCTTTGGTTCAAGGCATTTTTATAGTCCACAATTGGTATTGTTGCCAAACAATGTTCGTTGGTCAACTTCTGCACAGCTTAATTTTTGGGCTTGTCACAGTTCCTTAGGCATGTAAGCAAGCATAAATACTTAGTCGAAACCCAGTTTTGATCGAGGTTTCATCTAAAACACAATGGGGATCGATGCGGGATCAATAATGTTATGATCCCCTGACATTTTGATCCCGCTTACCTTTCTGAAGATAGAAAGGGGATTGTCCCAAAAGCCATAAAATTAATTTAAAGACAGATAACAAAATTGATTCATGAAAGAGAAATATACTCAGCTAGTTTCTAAGTCATTACAGTGCTTACTGATGGTGACTCTTGTGTTTGTGACTAGTCTGATCGGATATGGCAACACACAAGACGCGATCGCGGCAGGTTTGTTTACCAGAAAAGTTGACATCACAAACCGCGAACTCATTGAACGCGTCAATGCTGGGATGACTGGCAATTATGTCGAAGACACCAAGTTACTTGTAGCTAGCCTACGCACTGCTGTGACTTTGCCACCAGATGCTCAGGATAAAGACAAGATCCAGACTGAGGCTCACTATAAGATCAATGCTTATTCTTCTCGTTACCGAGCCAATCCAGAAAAAAATTCGCTTTACTCGTTTACAACTTTAAGAACTGCGCTCAATGCGGTTGCCAGTTATTACAACGGTACCAGTCGTCGATCTGTACCCCAAAAAGTACGCGATCGCGTCTTAGTTGAGCTAGATCGTGTAGATACCGCCTTAAGCGAAGGTCGATAAAATACGTATTTGATTCTCAGGAAGTCCCCCTATAGCTACCCAGTAAATCTGGAGGCACTATAGGGGGCTTTTTAGCTTGTTCAGTCTCCTGATTTTGATAATCTTGGGGTTAGTAAGGAGTATTATTAGGTACGAAAAACATGAAAAGTCGGTAAGCCGAGTTTGGAGTAGCACAATTGTCAGCAACAATTTATGAAGTGCTGCTTGATAGTGAGTTTGTTGAAGAACTCCACCAAACCAGTGCTAGAGAGTTTTGGTATCGATTTGTAGCAGTTATATGGCAGTTCTCAGCAAGAGAACCGCTCAAAGGTTTGCTATTTACCCATAGTCCCTATGTATTACTAGATCGGCAGTCAGAAGACCTGCACACTTGGGTATTTACGACCAGTGATTCCTCTCTGTTACATACGGGCACATTACCGATCGCCCATACCCAAGTTATCAAGCTTTCTAAGGATGACCCACTTAAGTCTGAGTGGTTGTGTCTTTTGCTCACTGAATCCTTAAGTGTGATTGCTTTGGCTTCCGATCGCAGTCAAAGCTGTTTGATCTCTATGCATCCTCAACCGATTCAACAAGCGATCGCTGTGCTCAAACAACGCATCACTAATTCGGAGCAACTCGCCCTATTAGAATCTCAACTCAAGCAGTTCCCACCTAAACTGCCTCCGTATCAGGTAATGTCGAGATTTGGGGCTTTGCTACTGGCACAATCGGTCAACCAAGAACTACCGATTCCTGAAATTCAAGAAGTTGACATCATTAAGGCAATTACCCATGAGGTGCGAACGCCCCTAACCACGATTCGCACTCTGGTTCGTTCTTTGATGCGGCGTAAAGATGCTACGGCTGATATTAAGCGGCGGTTAGAGCAGATCAATGCTGAATGTACGGAGCAAATAGAACGGTTCAATCTAATTTTTGAAGCGGCTGAGTTAGCTGCTTACCCAATTCCTTTAGAAGCAACTTTTATTCAGGAATTGTTAGAAACTCAGATCTCACGTTGGCAAGAGCAAGCAAGTCGCAGACAAGTTAAGTTCGAAGCCAATTTACCGACTTATATTCCTGCGATTTTGAGTAACGCGAAACTACTACAGCAGGTACTCAACGGTTTGGTCGATCGCTTAATTCGGAGTTTTCCGCCTGGTAGTCAGATTCAAATGTATGTGACCGTAGCGGGCGAACACTTAAAGTTTCAGTTTTTATCGTTACCCGAACATGCTGAGAATCGCAAGTCGGTTCGGCAAAATTCACCATTACTTTCGCCGTTACTTTCGCCGCTACTCAAAGCGGTTGGGCAATGGCTTATGCTACAGCCTGAAACGGGAACCTTGAGCTTAAGCCTACCGATTACGAAGACAATTTTGCAGGCACTGGGCGGAAAATTAACCGTGAAGCTTCATCCCACCAGTGCTTCTTATGATGGCGAAATTCTCACAATTTTTCTGCCCTTTTATCATGCTGAAGAATTATCCTAGTAGTCCACGATTAGTTGAGGATATACGGAATCTAGAAAATTTTTTGGGTATGTTTTTTGAAGGGTGAAAACCTTCAAAAATTCTTGATAGAACACTAGCTCAAACTTGGGCGGATTCCATAAAGCCGATAGCGCCAATAGTCTCGTAAAATTTGCTCGTGGTCAAAGCATAGGGGAGTTGGCATTTCCCACGCATGAAATAAGCCTAGATTTTTGGCATCATCATCGGCTTTGGGTTCGCCTTTTGCCTCTGCTAGAAACACCGCACTAATCGTATGTTGGCGGCGATCGCGGTTGGGGTCAGAATAAAAATGAAATTGACTAATTAACTCAACCTCAAGCCCAGTTTCCTCCTTAGCTTCGCGCCTTGCCGCATTTTCTAAACTCTCGCCATAGTCAACAAATCCACCAGGAATCGCCCATCCATGCGGCAGATTTCGCCGTTCGATCAGCACAATAGGGATATGGGGGCGATCGATCATGGCAATAATGATATCTACGGTGGGGGCGGGATTACGATAGGTCACTGTTTAAATTGGCGAATGAAGTGATTTGTACTTTGGAGCCGTTTAGCACCCGAAGGTTAAGCAGATCTGAAATCTAGAATTGCTATATCAAATTTAATTGAAATTGTGACGAAGCGGAATTTGTGTTCCGCCTAGAAAGCAGACTTTTATAAAAAAGTGGTATTCATTGCAGAGATTAATTATTAGATGGTTAACCCGTGAATAGTAGCAATGACTTGGGTAGTGACAGCTACAAAAATCTAGTTTTGGCTAAGCTATCATGCTGAATTATGTTTACGAACTTCAGTTCTTTACAAGTTAGTTGATTAGCAATCCGAGCGAGAGCAAAAAATTCTAAGCAAAAAATTAATCTCACAAGGGCTTGGTAGTTATGGCACACCACTAAAAGCTAGTTATAGTTTTTAGTCTGACTATTGGATCATTACTGAAGTCTAAGCCCAAGTGGACTACTGAATTTAACTTACTATAGAAATTTGAGCTAAACCTCAAACTTGGCAGGAGCGTGTATTTTGATCCCGATTAGTATTCAAATTGTCGAGGGTAATCCCAATCTTGCTTCACTTTTAGGTTGGCATTTGCAACAAGTGGGCTACTCAGTGATTCAAACTGCGGGTTTACCACAAGCAAAACTAGTGTTTCAAAAGCAGCAGCCCAGCTTGATCGTCTTAAGCTCAGACTTGCCCGATGGTGATGGCATCGAACTTTGTCGTTGGATGTACAAGCAAAGAAAGGCGCTGATCTTTATAATTTCTGCCCATGCTGCCGAAACCGATGTGGTGGTTGGTCTAAAAGCGGGAGCTGACGACTATTTAGCTAA
This sequence comes from Tumidithrix elongata BACA0141, assembly GCF_036349135.1. Lineage (NCBI taxonomy): Bacteria > Bacillati > Cyanobacteriota > Cyanophyceae > Pseudanabaenales > Pseudanabaenaceae > Tumidithrix > Tumidithrix elongata. The sequence continues at coordinate 29,019 of NZ_JAZBJZ010000015.1, read as the reverse complement.
ACCCTTTGGGATTCAAGAGTTTTTGGCAAGAGTAGAAGCCTTGACTCGACGCATTCGTCAGGGGGCTCCTCCAGCCTATTTGGACTATGGCAACCTTAAAATTGACCTCGTGCAACGACAGGTAAGGCTAAAGGGGATAGCCATTGACTTAACGCCACAGGAGTTTAGTTTGCTTTACGTATTGGCACAGGCAGAAGGTGCGGCGATTAGTCGGGCTGAACTTTTGCAAAGAGCTTGGCCTGATGAAATCAATAACCCTCGCACGGTGGATACGCATGTTTTGTCTCTCCGCAAAAAGATTGAACTCGATCCGCAGCAACCCAATTTAATTCAAACCGTGCGGAATGTGGGCTATCGATTTAATACAGATGCTTTGATGCGATCGCCCGTTCGTAACAATCTAAACACGACAACAGTTAGTTCCAATCCAACAAATCCCAATCCTAACCTTGCCTCTCAAATCCCTAATCGTGTTTTTGCCAAGTATTGAGCAAGTAGTTCACTTGATTAAAAGGTAAACACCTTGTCCTAGTTTGTGAAGTTCTAGAATCATACATATCAAGCGGAAAGTTTTCGTTTATTCTGGCGTGAGGGAGCTAGCTTGTTTTGTGTTCGCGATCTCTAGCGCATTGATTAGATTAAGTAATTGTAAACGTAGCGTTAGTTTGCCGATCGCTGCAACCTATAATTATGCTCATGATAGAACATGACGTAATTATTGTTGGTGGTGGGCTGGCAGGATCGAGGGCAGCCGTTGCGATCGCGCAAACCAATCCCAATCTTAGTGTGGGCTTGATTTCTAAAGTGCATCCGATTCGATCGCATTCGGTGGCTGCACAAGGGGGGATTGCGGCAGCACTCAAAAATGTTGATGCCCATGATGACTGGCTCACCCATGCCTTCGATACAGTGAAAGGCTCAGACTATTTAGCCGATCAAGATGCCGTCGAAATTCTCACCAAGTCAGCAGCAGAAGTAATTATTGACCTAGAGCATTTAGGGGTCTTGTTCTCGCGTGCTGAAGACGGGCGCATTGCCCAACGAGCTTTTGGTGGACATACAAACAGTCGCGCTTGCTATGCTGCGGACAAAACGGGGCATGCAATTTTGCACGAACTGGTGATGAACCTGCTGCGCCTTGGTACCAAGGTATATCAGGAATGGTATGTGATGCGGCTAATCTACGAAGAAGGTGAAGTCAAGGGTCTGGTCGCCTATTGTCTAGAGACAGGCGCGATCGAAGTCTTTAAAGCCAAGGCGGTTCTATTTGCTACAGGTGGCTATGGGCGCGTGTTTAACACGACTTCCAATGACTACTCCTCTACTGGAGATGGTTTGTGTCTTACTGCGATCGCGGGGCTACCGCTACAGGATATGGAATTTGTACAGTTCCATCCCACTGGTTTATATCCTGTTGGAGTATTGATTTCTGAGGCAGTGCGCGGAGAGGGAGCCTATTTGATTAACGATCTCGGCGAACGCTTTATGGGAAATTATGCGATCAGTAAGAATAAAATGGAACTATCGCCCCGCGATATCACTTCGCGCAATATTGCCCAAGAGATTCGTGAAGGTCGTGGTATCAACGGTGGAGCTTATGTACATCTAGATGTGCGGCATCTAGGCAAAGAAAAGATTATTAGTCGCATTCCCTTTGCTAGAGAAGAAGGAATGCGCATGTTAGGAATTGACTGCATCGATCGCCCGTTACCGATCAGACCCACCGTCCATTACTCCATGGGTGGCATTCCCACCAATATTGATTGTCAGGTGATTGGGGTAGATAGTCAGCCGATCGCAGGCTTTTTTGCTTCAGGGGAATGTGCCTGTCTGTCTGTACATGGCGCGAATCGCCTCGGCGCGAATTCTTTGTTGGAATGCGTCGTATTTGGGAAACGCTCGGGGGAAAAGGTGGCTGAATATGCGAGCGATCGCCCCATGCCTAAATTCGATCCTACAATCTATCAACGTGAAGCTGAGTCCAAAAACAAAAAACTGCTTACCCATCAGGGCAATACACGCATCGCCGAACTACGTCAGGCATTACAGGATTTAACCACTGAGCACTGCGGTATCTTTCGCGATCGCACCAGCCTCACAGAAGGTTTAGAGAAATTGCAGGGACTCAAACATCGCTATGCTGAGGATCTACATCTTGACGATCGTGGCGAAGTTTTTAATATGGAATTGACGGCAGCTTTGGAATTGGGGAGTCTGCTAACTGTGGGTGAAATCATTATGACAAGCGCTTTATCGCGGCAGGAGAGTCGAGGTGCTCACTCGCGTAGCGATTATCCCAATCGCGATGACAGCAACTACCTCCAACATTCGCTTGGTTATCTGGATGGAAATACAGTAAAGACTGCTTTTCGTCCCGTAAATTTGAGCTTACAGGCTGTAGACCGCGATCGCTTCACACCGCAAGAACGCAAATATTGATTTTGGGCTAATCTTACCTTCGTTTTGCCTCTTTAGTTTTAACGGACTTCTCTTCTCATTCCTGATTATTCGGGGACTTGAGGATTTGATATGATTAGATTAGAATCAGCAAATCATATGTACCAATGTACCAAACTGTTTAATTATCGTGAATTAATAGAGCGGTAAAGTTCGTGTTGATTCCTTTCTGGCTTCATGAGAAATTCTTATTGTTAGGCAGTTGTTGTGGAGATTACAACCCAAGACTATTGTGTTTGGTACGATCGAGAAAAAGATACTACCTTCTTGAAGGGATTTATTCGATTAAATGGAGAATTGGAATATAAACCCATAAAGAATCTACTCGTTGATATTGCTGTACAAAATGGAGCGATTTCTATAGATCTTCAAGAGCTAGAGTTTCTCAATAGTTCAGGCATTAATATGCTATCAATGGTCGTACTTGCTTTGCGCAAAAAAGGTGACATTCGCGTTATTTTAAGAGGTTCTAGCCAAGTTTTGTGGCAGACGAAATCATTAAAAAATTTGCAGCGTCTCATGCCCGACTTGCAATTAGAAATGAGCTGACTTATTGATTCTGATTAGCAATTTCTCTGTGAGGAGATCTTTATTCGGAACTGAAATCCTGCTATCTTTTTTGAAACTATTAGGCTGGTTTACGGTTTGAAAACATAGAGATAACTGAACTAGCAGAATAATTTTGGATGTAGTGGAACAACCGATTTTCGGCTAGCAAACAGGAGAAAGTCGATTGATGAATCTAGCAATAGTAGAATATGCTAAAGCTAACGCTCAGTCAGTCAACCTCATACTTTACATTCCTTCATGCTTTTGCTAGGTGATATTGCTCCGTCACTCGCACTATCGATTCAAGTCGGTGCTGTAGTTGTTTGGTTGGGCTTTGTATTCTCTCTATCCGCGATTTTGCGACAGTTTGGCAATAATTCAGAACTCGTGCGGAAGGTTGTGCATATCGGCACAGGCAATGTGTTGTTGATTGCTTGGGGACTACAGATTCCGCTATGGCTCTGTCTGATCGCAGGTGGATTGTTTAGTGCGATCGCCTATTTATCGTATTACACCAATATCTTGCCCATGCTCAATGGTGTGGGACGCAAGACCCATGGCGTATTTTACTATGCAGTCAGTATTACGCTTTTGGTTGCCCTGTTTTGGCGGATCGATCTCCCGCAATTTGCCGTTGTGGGCGTGATGGTAATGTCATGGGGTGATGGAGTTGCCGCACTTGTGGGGCAGCGTTGGGGCAAGCATAGCTATTCTTGCTTGGGAAATAAACGCACCTTAGAAGGCTCCTTGGCAATGCTGGGCGTAAGTTATTTGATCGTGGTACTTGTACTATCCCTTGCAAACGGATGGCTCGGGGGAGGGAGTGAATTGTTTCACTCAAGTTCCCATCATTGGCTGATCGCTTTACCTGTTGCTGCGATCGCCACCTTATTTGAAGCTTTCTCGCCCGGAGGAACAGATAATCTCACCGTGCCATTATCGAGTGCTCTGCTCTGCTACACCCTCAACTCTGGGCTAACACCGTTCTAAACCTGATAGGATAAATACACGCTCTTGGGGATCGTATATTCTTGCAAGCCTAGCAGAATATTCTCCTGAACTAGTTTTTCATGTTTTTAAAGTCATTAGACTGAAGGTCTTTCAGCAAGCAAAAGTTTAAGCAGCCCCTTCTATGCCTCAAGATGACTGGTTAATTATTGGTAAGATTGTATCCACGCAAGGTCTTAAAGGAGAGTTACGAGTATTATCTTACTCAGATTTTCCCGAAAGATTTGAGCAAGCAGGCAAACGTTGGATCTGTCCAACTGAGACTGCTCCACGCCAAGCAGTTGAGCTAATTAATGGGCGTTGTTTGCCCAACAAATCTGGTCTCTATATTGTGCGGCTAGCGGGGATTGATACCTGCGATCAAGCAGAGGCTTTACGAAATTATCTGTTTGTGGTTCCAAGTAGCGATCGCCCTACCTTAGAACCAGATGAATATCATGTTTCCGATTTAATCGATTGTGATGTGATACATCAACCAACAGGTAAGTTATTAGGTAAAGTGATTGGCATTATGACCGCAGGAAATGACTTGCTGGAAGTACAAAACCAAGACGATCGGCAAGTTGTCTTAATTCCCTTTGTTAAGGCGATCGCTCCCATCGTCGATCTCGATCGTAAATGTATTGAAATAACTCCACCCAATGGTCTGGTGGATCACTGGCTTTAAGTAATCTAAGCTTAAACTAACAGAAAGAAAAAACACATTCTAGGAAGATAGGCTGTGGCAAATCAGGAACACCTCAATTTAATTAACCAAGGGGCAGCTAACTGGAACCATTGGAGAGAGCAAAACCCCAGTCAAGGTGTTGACTTGAGCATGGTTAATCTCAACAATCTCGATCTCACAGGCATCAACTTGAGTATGGTGAACCTGCGGGGTGTCAAGTTTAGTGGCATCGATCTTAGTAATGCCAATCTCCGTAGCGCTGACCTCAATATGGCAAATCTGCAAGGGGTTAAACTGCAAGGCGCTAATCTCAGTATGGCGTACCTAAGTATGGTAAATCTCAGCGAAGCCGACTTGAGCGAAGCTAACCTTACGATCGCCGATCTAAGAGGAGCAACCTTGAAGCAGGCTAATCTCTATAAAGCCGAACTCAACATGGTTAGACTGAGCATGGCTAATTTGGTTAATGCCAATTTAGTCGGGGCAAATCTAATTAGTGCCAATCTCAGTAAAGCCGATCTAAGTAAGGCAAACTTGATGGGAGTCGATCTGAGTCGGGCAAACCTCAATGAGTCGAATCTCAGTTATGCAACCTTAAATGTTTCCTGTCTTGTGGGGACTGACCTGATTGGTGCAAATTTAATCAGTACAGACTTTAGCGAATCAAATCTCAACCGTGCTAATCTGATCGGCGCTGATTTGTCTGGGGCAAATTTGAGTGAATGTGACCTTGTGGGAGCCGATCTAAGAGGCACAAATCTAAGTGGGGCATATCTCAGCGGAGCCGACCTCAACCGCGCCGATTTGCGGAGGGCTCTATTGGTTGGGGCAAACCTTAGTAAGGCAAATCTTGATGGAGCCGATCTAACCCAAGCCAATTTAACGGGTGCAACCATGCCCCATGACTATGAATTCTCAGATCGTGAAGGGTAAAACGCAGATTAAAAAATTGAGGTTTAACATCCTGACTCAATTACTCTAGAAGCATTTGAGAAATATGCCAATTGTTACAGTAAATTAGCTTCAAAAGCACCACAGACAGAAATCTAAAGTACGCTCTGCGAGCTAAACTTTGTGGTGGATTTGTTAGAACTGCGGCTTACCGCAGTGCCCCTAGCAGAGACAATCTTTGTGTTTGAGGTTTGCACGAGAGGCAGTATTGAGGATATTGCATCTCAAGCTCGAATTGGTTTCTAAATATTACAGAGATCAAGAGTTCTAGGTAAATTCATAGATTCAAAAGTGTTGCTTTTCTTTTTTTTTTCTGTAAAATTTAAACTGAAAGATTAAACCTAAAACTACAACGGTGGGAAAGCACATGAGAATTTTCTTTAGATATGCCCACGTTAATATAAAACCTGTAGTTTAGATCCCCGATTTTTTTCGTAAACCTGCAATTTTTTTTTGTATGAAGCAGAAAAAGCTGGGGTTCTTTGTAGCAATAAATTTTAGGTATAGCAATCGCCAGAGAGGTTAAGACAAAATTCTCCTCGTTGGTCGAGCGCAGCCGAGGCCTAATTCGTCCTATTAGACTTGGCTACTGCTATATATTTCACTAGAGATTTGATAAACATCCAAACGGGGTTTCATTATGACCATTCAAGATATCTCAGTAGATATTCAGTTGCCTAAATCATCAAAGGATATTGATAGATTTTCTCTCTCTCTTCACCAAAATTCTTTAAAAACACTTTTTGAGGCGTGGGAGCATTCGCAAGCCTCTAAAGAGCTTAGGCACTACTGCGATAAAAGGCTTGATGAAAACGAAATAGCATCTGCCATTGATGGTTCTGGTTGCAATGATACTGACAGGTTGCCAAAAGTTGATCATCTTGAGCAGCAAAAAATCTTGGAAGCTTTATCAAGTTTGGAAGCAGATAAATTTGATGCTTATATTAGCTACTTTCTTCAGTCCTTTAGCAATTGGAAAAGTCACTCCCAAAAGGCTCATGAGGAACTAAATTTATTGCAAAAAGATCAGTCCTCTGCAATGAAATCTGCACAACAAAAGATTTCTTCAATTGATAATGATATTAGCGAAAAGGAACGGAAGATTGAAAAATACAATCTTAAGATTATGTTGGAATTATCACTTCTAGTTTTAGCGCTTATCTTCGGTGCAGTGGGTGGAATATTGGGGGTACTTATTGTAGTTAGTTTGATGTACTTTTGGCGCATTAGTACTGACTAATTGTCCGAATTTCAAAATCAAAACACAATGTAGAAATCAACTACAGAAAAAATAGACATGGCAAGTATTTTTGATCTAATCGGTAAAAAAATTGCAGTGCAACAAGCGATTGAACGTTGCATAGCAGAAAAAGAGAATCGAAAACGAGAACTTGACGAGCTAAGTCAGCTTCATCCAAGAACATATCAACTAAGATATGAAGTTTTGAATACGATGCGCGAAAAACTTCAACTGGAAGTATCATATCGTTTCTCTTTGGTACTTGAGTTTTTGAAGACTCTGGCGAAACAAGAAGGTGAGTCTCTAGAAGACTTTTATCAAGCTATAGGGTTATCTACTAACAAAATATCCATATCCCACAAGCTACAGGATCATGTGATCAGAATAGTTTTGCCAGAGCAAAAGTTGGAAGAGCTTGATACGACTTCTAGACAAATTACTCCTTCTTGGCAAGATAAGCGATGGTGGGATGAAGGAATCTTAAATAGCTATAAACCAAGAATAGAAGGACTTGGACCAATGGTGATTAGGGCTGGGACGCTTCATCAAATCAAGACACAAAAGAGTAAATTTACTCTCGATCTCATTGAATTAAACCTTAGCGAACCAAGGAGTGGAATATTACTTAAATCACTTTTGCAAGATTGCTACACCAGTTTGGATGATATTCCACTTTTATTACAGTGTCGCTCGTCTAATCAATTCTCTAATAAGTTTGGGCATATTGCTATCTTCACCAACAGCGCTGAAACCAGACAAGCCGCAACTGTTGCACTTGAGTCGATCGCCTTGCGTGCCATTGCCACTTTCCCCGCTCGTAAATTGCAAGGCATCTTCATCGATCCTGTCAGCATGGGAAACACATTCCCATTCAAGAGCCTACCCGAAGAAATTCGCGGTAAGCGTACTTATACCACCAGTGATGACATTCAAGAACAATTGCATAAGTTGATTGGACATACCGAGCAAGTCATCCAAAACTATCTCAGCCGTGATTACGACAATATTGAGGCATACAACGCCGCCGCCGAAGCTATTCAAGAAGCTTATCGTTATCTGTTTATTGCAGACTTCCCTAGCAAATTTGACAATCGCTCCTTTGAGTATCTCAATAGCCTTTTAGTTAATGGTTCGAGAGCAGGAGTTTATACGATTATTCACATTGACGAAACCCTAGAAAAACCACGAAACTTTAATTACGATCTATTCAAAGCACATTGTCAAATTTTGCGCCCCGCTGATCGCGCTTACAATGGCGAACCGCTATTTGTCTATGAATCGCCCGAAGCACCGATCATTTGCTATGCGACTTTGGATAAACCACCAGAAAGCGATCGCTTTAACCAGCTCACCGCCATGATTAGCAGGGCAAGTGGAGAAGTCAAAGTTGATACCGTTGCTTTCTCGCAGCTATACCCTGAGAACCTATGGGTCGAAGACAGCCGCAAGGAAATTAGGACAGCGATCGGTGTCGCAGGTGCGCGAGAAAAATTAGAATTCTGGCTAGGACAAAATCCCAAGGGTTTAGAAGTTAGTCAATCGCTGCTCTTTGGTAAACCAGGGGCAGGTAAAAGCTACACCTTGCACAGCATCATTAACGGATTAGCTATGCGTTATGCTCCAGATGAACTAGAACTTTATCTATTGGACTTCAAAGAAGGTGTGGAGTTTCAGGTCTATGTCGATCCCGATCGCGGTGAAGATGCCGACTCAGCCCCTAGCCTCGATCTGTCTAAATCTCTACCCCATGCCAAAGTAATTTCTATTGAAAGCGATCGCGAGTTTGGTTTGAGCGTCCTCCGCAAAGTCAACGAGCAGTTTCAGATTCGTGCTAATGAGTGGAAATCTATCTCCAACGACATTACCAAGGTTGCAGAATATCGAGATAAAACCAATGGCAAAAAGATGCCCCGCATCCTCATTGTCATTGATGAGTTTCAAGTCCTATTTGAAGACAACGACAGCATTTCTGCTGAGCTAAATCAAATCTTTGACACCATTGTTAAAAAAGGTCGCGCCTTTGGCATCCATCTATTACTAGCCTCGCAATCGCCCAACATCAAAAACATTACCCGTAGCGTCTATGACCTGATCGACCTGCGGATGGCAATGCAGATGAATCAAAATGTTGCTGCAATGACTCTAGCGGAAGGCAATACCGATGCAGTGGATTTACTCGATCGCCCTGGGCGAATTATTTACAACGCAGACTTTGGACGCAAAGGCAGTAACGAAATTGGTCAAGTTGCCGATGCCTCCACAGGCGAACGCAAAAAAGCCCTACGCAAAATCCAAGAAACAGTGCAAGCCACTGGCTACCAACGCCCACCCACCGATCAACTGGTGGTGTTTGATGGTAGACATCCCACCCGCCTCCGAAATAACGGACTATTAACAGTTTTAGCCTCGGCTGATACTTGGCTCAGTCCTGCGGATATCAAGGATGTCGTCAATGAATCGAACTGGCGGGTTCGTGACTTTCCTAGCATTGCATGGGTCGGCGAAGCAATGCAAATTGGCTACCATAGCCGCGCCATCTTCCGCCGCCGCACTCGTAGCAATATGCTGTTAGTCGGCAACATCGAAGAAAATATCTTTGGTATTCTGGGCGGCGTTTTGACCAGTCTTGTTTGCTGCCATCAACCCCAAAAAGCTGAATTTCACATCATCGACTTATCCGATGAAGACGATCGCGGTAGTCACTGGTCAAGCATGACGCTTGATTTCCGTGAAGCCTTCTCGCAGTTTCTCCCAATTACCATTGCTAAAGACTTCGCCGATCGCGATCACCAAATCAGCAAAGCTGCAACTACCTTGCAAAACATCTCGGCAGAATTTGAGCGCCGCAAACAATTGCGCGAAGCCGATCCCGATACGACTAACTTTGGGGCTTCGATCTTTTTTGTGGCAGCGATCGGCACGTTAGAACGTCTGAATAGCTTGCGCCCCACCGTTGACAGTCGGGGTAATCCCGATATGTCCGATGATGCGAAAAAGATTTTAGCGATCGCCTCTCAAGGTGCAGAACTTGGTATTCATCTAATTCTCTGGGTGGAAGGCATCAAAACATTAAATCAACTATTTGCAGGAAAAGAGCGTATTTCCCTAAGCAATTTTGACCTACGGATTGGCTTAACCATGCCTACCGATGACTCCCGCGCTCTATTCAATGAAACCCTAGCCGCCAGTCTCACTAAACTTCGCGCCTATTTCAAAGACGAAGCCACAGCCGCCAATTTGGAGAAATTCAAACCCTATGCTGTTCCAACTAAACAAGAATTTGCCACCTATGCGAATTATCTCAAACAGAAACGTATTGTGTAGAGGCAATTCCCCCGTGGTTGCCCTGATCCTCAGTAGGCACGCACCATCCGCTACCCCTACGGAATTTATTCAATCAAAATAACAGGAGAACTCTATGGCAAGAGATATAGATGTCAATATTGATGAATTGAGTCGGTTTATCGATGTCTTGAGCAATTTTCAAAGACAAGTCGGTGATGAGTTTAAGGAACTAGAAGCCAAATGGAAAAAATGTGATGAGTCTTGGCAGGGTGAATCCAAGGAACGCTTCACCAAAGAATTTGAGGAAACCACAAGTACGACTCAATCTGCACTTGATGCAGGCGAAGACGCGAAGAAATGGCTAGACCGATTTCTAGAAATTGTTGAAGAATTTGAAAGGAATTGAGGTGTTTAAGATCCCCGACTTTTCTTTGAAAGCACAGATCACTTTTGCTAATCATACAAAAAGTCGGGGATCTGGATATCACTTAACTTAAGCACAATAAAAGGAACATATTATGGCAGTACAAACTACCTTCGATCTTGATGATGCCAAAGACTTACTAAAACAATTGGAAAACTTTCATCAAGTTATGAAACAAGATTGGTCAAGAGTGGAAAATCAATGGGCAAACTTGCGATCGTGCTGGCATGATGACCAGTATCAAACCTTTGAGCCACTATACGAAAAACTAGCCGCAACTCACAAAGATAGTCAGAAAGAATCCGAAGAATATATCTCCTTCATGCGCGAACAAGTTCGCATTGCTGAAGAGCGTAGGGCTAAATTGGGAGCTTTAAAGGGACTTTAGATTATGGCAGCACAGACAAAGTTTAATCTTGAAGATGCTGAAGACTTGCAAAGGCAGTTAGCTCGGTTTGTGGGAACTTTACAAAGGGAATTAGACCGAGTAGAAAATCAATGGGCAAATTTGCAAGCTACATGGCGTGATGATAATCACAATGATTTTGTGACAAATTTCCTTGAGAGATTTCTGGTAACTACCAAGCAAGTTCTGCGCGATTGCGAAAATTACGAAGTGTTTCTAAATGATAAAGTCAAAACCGCAGAAAGCTTGAAACAAAAATTACGGAAATTGGCTCAAAATGCCTCTGTGGTAGCACAAATATTTCAGACTGTCACATCAGTTGTAGGTGGTTCAGCACCCGTACAAGCTATGATTCAAAGCCAATCAATACCAGCTACTGCCTTGACTTCAGAATGCAGAATCAGTCCTAAACTTGATGATCCTTTAGCCAAAACTGAAGATCCATCTGCTATTTCCAAAGAGTTTGAACCGCTAAATGATTGGTTGGAAGTAATTGATGAAAAGAAAAAGGAGGAAAGGGAGAAACTTCTCAATTTGCCAGATCGACCTGAAATAATTGAAGGAAAATAATTACTGTAATGATTTACAACTTGGCTTTATAGGAAATCAGAGATTGACAATTTAATATCAGGAAATGCTAGAGGAGAAATCACCTCGACATCAGATATCTCTTGGCGGGAGAGATATCCATCTGGACTTGGCAATCGAAAAACATATAGCTGGCGATTGTTGAGATCTAGTACCCAATAATCCTCAATACCCGCTTGGGAATAGAGTTTAGACTTGTACTCGCAATCTTGTCGCAGAGTCGTATCGGATATTTCAATAATTAAATAGACTTCTGATGGTGTGGGATGATGATCGGCATAAAAAGAAAGATTAGGAACCACAACGGCAACATCTGGTTCTGGCTCAGAGTAGTTGTCTAGTCTAATTGGATCTTGCGTTCTTACCAATACGCGATCGCCTAAGAGATTCTCTAATAATTTTTCTAGACGCTTATTCGTAGATGTATGTCGCGTTCCCTTCATAGGCTTTTTGACAATTTGCCCTGCTAGCAATTCCACTTTTTCATCGGGGTTGAGAATACCTAACTCACCCATGCGATGATATTCTGCAACTGATATTAAGCGGATATCTAGTAATATCGTCATCACGAATAGTTATCTGTTTGCTTAGCAGACGATTATATCATTACGGTTAATTACAAAATCTGATTGATCGCGATCGCTATCTTTTCCGCAGCACCAAAATTAACTACTTCTCCTCTCTGGTAATCCCGAACGATTTCATAGCCATTCTCACCAACCTGACGATAGACCTCTAAAAGTCGATCTTCTAAATTTACAATCCAAACTTCAGGAATGTCATACTTGGCATAGAGTGGCAACTTCACCTCGCGGTCGTATTTCAAGGTCGAATCAGAAACCTCGATTAACAGCAAAATATCGTTATGCTGCGGATGTCCTGAAGCGTAGTAATCTTCGCGATAACGCACGATCGCTAGATCGGGCTGTGGTTCAGAGAGGTTGCTTAAATGAATCGGAAGTTGCACCCGCACATCCAACGAATCTGGCAAAAGTCGGATCAGCAATCTGGTTGCTTTGGCAATACAGGCAGCATGAAGCCTTCCCATCGGGGACATATCGATAATTTCTCCTTCAATTAGCTCTGTACCTTTGGTGATGTCCAGAATGCCAACTTCTGCCATCTGGTAATATTGCTCAACCGTGAAGGTATGTCTTGCGATTCCTTTCAGGATGCTTTCCGTTGCTGATGTTGTCACCATAGCTGTGCCATGAAGTACAGCATAATTCTAGCCTGTTATTTTTGTGGATATGGCGACTTTGCTGCTTTGGTGAAGCTTTAACGAAACCCTTTTGCTTGGGTTGACTCAGTCCACACAAACAACTCACCATCAGCATTGCCAGCGGCTAATCGGTGGGCTTGAGGCTGCCACTGAAGACAGGTAATCTCTGCCTCTGAGTTTTCCAGTGCCTGAATCCAGTTTGTCGCATCTTGCCAGAGACTCACCCTGCCATCTTCCCCTGCTGAAGTTAAGACGGCGGATTTGGGCTTAAAGGCGACTAAACCCACATTGCCAACATGCCCCTGAAGAATTTGACCTTCCCAGCCAATTTCAGGATCGGGATGTCGCCGCCACACCACTACCTCTGAGCCACTTGATGAAACCAAAAGCGAGGAGTCGTTCGGCACTTTTTTCTCTTTCCCTGAAGATTTTGCGGTTTCTGCAAACTCCGTCCAAGCAAAGGCGCGTACCTTACCGGGAAATCCCTGCATTCGCCAAGGAGAGTCGTCAAAGCGATTCCCTTCGGGATGCGTACCGCCGCCCAACCACTCAAACAAGACAACCAAATTATCTAGGGTATTCGAGGCTAAATATCGTCCTGATGGGTGCCAAGTCATCAGTCCTGTGGCAGTTGGCAACTCAAAGTCGATCGGATCTTCATACCAATCTTTTGCCGACCACAGCTTAATGCCCTGATAGCCACCGACGGTAAGCCAATCCCCACTAGGATGCCAGTTTAACGCGAGTACTGAAGACTGCTCAAAATTGACGGTTGTAATGATATCTTGGCGATCGGCGCTCCAAACTTGGACATATTTTCCAAAAGTAAAGGCAAACTCGGCACGAATGGGATGCCACACCAAATGTTCGATCCACTGATTCCCTTTGCCTCCTAAATCACCCCGATCGATCGCTACCTGTTTCATAGCATTCGTCGAATCCCATAGGAGGATTTTGCCATCTTGTCCCGCCGCCACCAACCAGCGACCATCGGCGGAAAAACTGAGGCAATCTACGGAACTATTCGTCTCTGTCTGAAGCCTTGTCAGCTTATCGGTGGCTTTACTGACATCGTCATACAGCACAATTTCACCCGCCGCCGTTGCGGCTGCCAAGATTTTGCCATTGGGCGTCCAAGCAATCGCGGTGACATATTCGCCCAAAGTGGTTTGCCAGAGAGGTTTGGCGTTAAGAACAGGTTGTTGCTTTTTTAAGCTAGGCATGCACGAAATCCTTGGGTAAGTTGGTCGCGGTCTAGGTTACGACCGATAAACACTAGCTGATTTTGGCGTACCTCATCAGGCTTCCACAGGCGATCGCGCGTGCCATCAAACTGCATATGTACGCCCTGAAACACAAAGCGATTTTCCGAGCCAGCCACGTCAATAATGCCTTTCATCCGAAAAATGTCTCCCCCTTGGGTTTGCAGCAACTCGTTGATCCAAGCTTGAAACTTGTAAGGATCGACCGCCCCGCGATCGAGAATGCTCACTGACAGAATAGACTCGTCGTGAATGTGATTGTGCTCGTGTTCGTCATGCTCGTGTTCGTCGTGGTCATGATGTTCGTGGTCATGCTCGTGTTCGTGGTCATGATGCTCGTGATCATGCTCCTCATGGCTATGCGTAGCCTCCCCCAAGAAATCAGGGGATTTTTCGAGAATGCGCTGCAAATCAAAGCCACCAACGCCTAAAAGCTTCTCCACTTTAGATTCTTCGGACTGGGTCAGTTGGGTGCGGTAAATTTTTGCCAGTACGTTCATGTGGTGAATTTTTGCCTCTAGCGCTTCTAGATCTTTGAGGGGAACCAAGTCTGTTTTATTCAGCAAAATTACATCGGCAAAGGCAATTTGTTCCAATGCCTCGCGATCGCCCCAGTGTTGTTGAATGTGCTTGGCATCGACGACGGTGACAACAGCATCGAGCATGACTTGCTTGTGAATATCTTCATCCACAAAAAAGGTTTGAATCACGGGGCCCGGATCGGCTAATCCCGTCGTCTCAATAATTAAATGGTCGAATTTATGGCGACGACGCATTAAATTCCCAATAATGCGGATCAGATCGCCTCTGACGGTGCAACAGATGCAGCCATTGTTCATCTCAAAAATTTCTTCGTCAGCGTTAATTACCAACTGTTGGTCGATCCCAATTTCACCAAACTCATTCACGATCACCGCGACTTTCTTACCATGTTCGGCTGTGAGAATATGATTGAGTAATGTCGTTTTCCCTGCACCTAAGTAGCCTGTTAAAACAGTTGCTGGCACTTGTTGGATGGTTGGTGTTGTCACTGGTGTTGGCATAGTTCAAGATTTAGGTTAAGGATTTGCGAAATGACAATGCTTTCCTCAATTTTAGGAGCTAAAACCAGTTATACATAAAGTTATATAAACTGGATGTATTCCTAAATTTACAAATGTCGATTTTAAACGTCGATAACAGAACATGAGTGATTGGCTCGAACATACTGTCCAGATTGAAGTAAATCATCCCGTAGAGCGGATTTGGGCTTTATGGGCAAACATTGAAATGATGCCACGCTGGATGAAATGGATTCAGGCTGTGCATATTACCCCTGATAATCCTAGCCTGTCCAGTTGGGAACTTGGCTCAAATGGGTTTACCTTTACCTGGCGATCGCGCATTCTCAAACAGATTCCTAACCAGATCATTCAATGGGAGTCGATCGATGGTTTGCCCAATCGTGGGGCAATCAGATTTTATGGTCGCCCAGAAAGTACGATCGTAAAAATGACGATTTCCTATGCCATTCCCGGAATAATCGGTCACTTGATGGATGATATCTTTCTCGGTCGTATGGTAGAGTCAACCCTCATGGCAGATCTTGAAAGATTTCGTGATTACGCTGATACGATTACGGATCGGGCTAGTTAACTTAAAAAACTAGGAAGTCCAGTCTAAATTTAAAAAGTTGACTAGACTTTGTAACACTTAACATATTAAGATTTGAAATTGAAACAATTGTTAATCTCTGGAATAACTTACCGTGGGGATTTTTCGTCGCTTTGCAAAAGACATTGGTATCGACCTCGGTACAGCCAACACCCTGATCTATGTATCTGGTGAAGGCATTGTATTGCAGGAACCCTCTGTGGTTGCTATCGATCAAAGAGATAAGACAGTCTATGCCGTTGGTGACGAAGCCAACAAAATGATTGGTCGCACGCCCGGTGATATCGTTGCCGTAAGACCTCTAAAGGACGGTGTGATCGCTGACTTTGATTCAGCCGAGCAGATGCTGAAAGCATTTATTAATAAAGTTAAGCACGGCGTCTTTAATCCTCGGATCGCGATCGGGATTCCTAGCGGTGTAACGGGGGTAGAGTGGCGAGCTGTGATGGATGCCGCCCGTAGAGCAGGAGCTAGCGAAGTTTATCCGATTGACGAACCTGTTGCTGCTGCGATCGGGGCAGGCTTACCCGTTACCGAAGCTACAGGTAACATGATTATTGACATTGGTGGTGGGACGACTGAGGTCGCCGTCATGAGTTTGCAAGGTATTGTACTGAGTGAATCGGTACGTGTGGCTGGAGACGAACTCAGCGAAGCGATTATGAACTACATGAAAAAGGTTCATAACCTCGTTGTGGGCGAACGTACATCCGAAGAAATTAAAATCAAAATTGGTTCGGCTTACCCCACGACGGAGGAAGCTTCCATGGAAGTTAGAGGCTTACATATGCTTTCTGGCTTGCCTCGCACGGTTACAGTGAAAGCGACCGAAATCCGCGAGAGTATGTCAGAGCCTTTGTCAGTGATTGTCGAAGCGGTAAAACGCACCCTAGAACGTACGCCCCCAGAACTTGCGGCTGACATTATCGATCGCGGCATTATGCTAGCGGGTGGTGGTGCATTGCTCAATGGCATCGATACGTTGATTAGTCATGAAACTGGAATCGTCACCCACATCGCCCCTGCCCCCCTAAATTGCGTGGTAATTGGAGCAGGAAAAGTCTTAGAAGATTATAAGAACCTCGGTCGTGTGTTAACCAGTCGCATGAAAAATTTCTAGGTTGCTAGTACATGGAATCAATACGTCGTTGGTGGGGACGCTACAGTCTACAGACTGCTTTAGTAACAAGTGGACTGGTCATATCGTGGGTAATGCGTCAAACCAATGGCGTCGCCCTCATGGAGACTTATCAGTTTTTTAGTCGTCCATTTCAAGCACTGCACTCTAGTCAAGAGCTGCTCTCAGATGCCCAAACGCGGGAGTTACGCTATCGGCTCACTGAGCTAGAAGCACAAAACCAAAATCTACAAAAGCTTTTAGGAGCAAAGCCTAATTACTCTGATGCCGGAAGTTGGGCAATGGTGATTGGTCGCAGTGCTGACTCTTGGTGGAATCAAGTGATTATTGCCAAGGGTAGCAGCGATGGTATCCAAAAAGGCGCGATCGCGGTAGGCCCGGGTGGTTTAGTCGGTCGCGTTACCGATGTCTCGCCCCATAGCAGTCGAGTATTACTAATTAGCGACCCCAGCAGTCAAGTGGGTGTGGTCGTGAGCCGCAGCCGCTATATGGGTATGTTGCGCGGGCAAACCCAGACTACAGCCTCCTTAGAGTTTTTTGAACGCGACCCCGATGTTAAGCCCGGTGACATTGTTTTAACTTCGCAGTTTAGTACTTTATTTCCAGCGGGAATTCCTGTGGGCAGAGTTATGTCTGTCAACTTAGACAAGCAACCAGCCCCAGAAGCAACGGTAGAATTTTCAGTACCCATTGGTTTATT
Organism: Tumidithrix elongata BACA0141; assembly: GCF_036349135.1. Classification (NCBI taxonomy): domain Bacteria; kingdom Bacillati; phylum Cyanobacteriota; class Cyanophyceae; order Pseudanabaenales; family Pseudanabaenaceae; genus Tumidithrix; species Tumidithrix elongata. The sequence goes on along the minus strand of NZ_JAZBJZ010000015.1, from coordinate 11,469 downwards.
GGAATTTGTGAAGGTGTATCCATTTACAGAGCATAAGTAGGGGTAAAGTCCTTAGCGATTCATTTCTTATTCATATTTTTACGATATACAGGTTGGTATTCTGAATATTCTGAATGCTCTGCTTTTGTCCATAAAGTTTTCTGTGCCTTGAACTATGCCCAGCCAACAAAATTCTTGGTCTCCTAAATTAGTAGGCGCACTGATTACTTTTGGTTCGCTGGCGCTTTGTATTTTGGCATTGCCAACCCGATTTCCAGGGATGACCCTCATGGATCTAAGCCCAAACTGGTTGCTGATTTGGCTCGTAGCATGGAGCATCAATCGCCCAGTGGCGTTAGCTGTAATCACAGGTACAGCCCTTGGTTTTTTACAGGATGCTATGACCATTCCTAGTGATGTCACGATTGCTCCAACCCATGCCTTGGGCATGGCGATCGCTGGTGGACTAACGGCATTACTCCAAAAGCAACGCTACATGCAAGAGGACTTTATCTCGATCGCGTTTATTGTATTTGGCATGGCAGTGGTGGTAGAAACCGCGATCGCCGTGCAACTAACCCTGATGGGCGCTGATGTCAATAAAGTTTGGTTACTGCACCAACGAATTGCACTGGGTTCAGCCATTCTCAGTAGTCTGTGGTCGCCTGTTTTGCATTTGCCCCTAAGCCGCTGGTGGCGAGCGCAAGAGAAGGTCGAAGATTAAGCCCCAAAATTAAGCCCAGAAATTAAGCTTAAAGATGACATGCTGAAACAGCAAATTCACCTCAAAGAATACACAGCCGCTTACTTGGAACAGGGGGAAGGGTTTCCGATTATTTTTCTCCATGGATTTTTAGGAGAAAGTAGTAATTGGTTGCCCTTGATGGCGTCATTACAGGCACAAGCTCCAAGTAAATTTCGGTACATTGCGCTCGATCTACTGGGTTTTGGCAGTTCATCAAAGCCGCGCTTGAAATATGTGGTCGATCATCAGGTGGACTTTTTCACAGAGTTTATAGCTGCCATGGGAATAGAGAAATTTGCCTTAGTCGGGCATTCCTATGGGGGGTGGGTGACGGCCGCCTACGCGATCGCCCATGCTTCAGAAGCTTCTACATTTTTAGAGAACATCACCCTGATTGCCCCCGCAGGGATTAGGGATGACAGCTTTGTGGGACGGTATCAGCACCTCAGACCGCTACTCTGGGATACAAAGTTGGTAGATTTGGTGCTGGCGACGATCGCCCCGATCGCTAGCCTTGTCGGCAAACAAAAGCAATTTGCCACCATTCAGATGGCGCGGCGAGAACTGATGCAGCAGCCAGTTGCGAGATCCTTCTTGGTCGATCGCTGGCGACCCGAAGATGCGATCGACACCGTTGAGACCAAAATTCACAAAATCAATGTGCCAACGCTAGTAATTGCTGGACAGCAGGATGACACCATTCCTTTGTGGCATTGTCAGACCTATGCAGAGAGAATTCCCAATGCGAGGTTGGAAGTCCTCTCTGATGCGGGGCATGACTTAATTCAGACGCATCGCGAAGCGATCGCGCAACTGCTTGCCGCTCATTACTCAGAATTGTGAATTCGCTCGTTCCGAAGTCTTACCACTACGAATTTGTACGGATTTCGGATTCGCAGTCGAATAGAGTCGAAGCAATAGCAATGGGCTTACGGAGGAAAACGTCTTCTAGTAGAGAGGACGAGGCGATCGTCAAAATCTTCAGTGATTTCGAGAGGGTCTTGAGGGGCAATTAAAGATGCATTTAATTCGGTTTTAAATGTCTTTGCTAGTTGGTCGATATGGTAGCAAGTTCGGAGGTGCTTTCCCGCTAGGCAGTCACAAGAGAGCGCGCCAGCCAATAAGTTAAGGGTATAGATATTGCCCGTACTCCCCAGGGTTGACCAAGTGCGAGGTGTAACTTGGGTGAATTTCAGTTTTGTTTGTAAAGCTGTCATAGACCGACTGTTTCTCCCTATCAGAATAGAATTTATCCAAATTTCATTGCAGGAATTGTCTGGAATCCCAGAGCCGACTTTTATCAAAAATGCTCTCACAGCAAGGCTTTTGTGTTTGTAGGTCGCTTGTATTGTGCGCTTTGTTTTTGATGTTTGATTATTGTACATTAATCAAAAAAATTAGCAAGCATTAATTTTCAAAATTTGTGATTCATGTCTTGACCAAGCCAAATCCCTGTGCACATAGCTGATGGAGGCATTTATTCCCGTCACCTTATGACAGAATATAAATATTCAGGAAATTTACAAATAGCTTAAGAATTTACTTTCAGCAGCGAATAATGTCAGCAAGAGATATCTTTCATGATGCGGTGCGCAAAGGGTTAGAGGATGAAGGGTGGGTGATTACAGACGATCCTCTAAAAATTCGCGTCGGGAGGGTCGATATGCAAATTGATTTGGGGGCAGAGCGCGTTATTGCCGCAAGTCGCGGAGATGAGAAGATTGCTGTAGAAATTAAGAGCTTTGTGAACGCATCAAATATTTATGAATTTCATACTGCGGTTGGGCAGTTTATAAACTATCGAGTTGCGCTAGAAGAAAAACAGTCAGATCGATTACTATATTTAGCAATTCCAGAAAGTGCTTATCAAACGTTCTTTAATTTGCCATTTGTCCAAGTCGTTATTAAAAAGTTCCAAATTTATCTAATTGTTTACGATCCAACCAATGAGGTGATTTTACAATGGATAAACTAACTCGCTATCGTGAATATATTCAACAGTTGTTAAGCGACTATGCTAGCTCTAGTCCTAAAGGTCAAGACTTTGAGACTGAAGTCATTTTTGATGTGGTACGCGATCGCTATTTAGTGGTACATACTGGTTGGGAAAAACGACAAGCAATGTATGGATGCGTGTTGCACGTCGATCTAAAAAATGATGGGAAAATATGGATACATTATGACGGAACTGAGGTGGGCATTGCGAACGAACTAGTGCGGTTGGGGGTTCCACGATCGGATATTGTGTTAGCTTTTCACGAGCCTTTGTTGCGTCCATATACTGATTTTGCAGTTAGCTAGTTGCAGTAAATTCTTACAAAAATACCTGTCAAAACACCCTTGATCTCTTCTCCCTCACCTATCAAAATTCTGGCTTTGTTGAGTGGCGCGATCGCTACAGGCATCGCGATCGCTGGCATATTAATGCCCGAAGAACGACTGATTTTGCCCAGCTTAGCGATCGCTTCGGTGATGGTGCTGTTGGTTTTAGTGCCTGCGATCCAACGGGCATTGATTCACTCGCCTTTAGGCAAACATTGGGATGTGACCCTGTCTGTTATTTTAGGGGGCACAATTCTCTGGATTGGTGGGCATGTTACCGAGTTGGATAACGCCTTTTGGATTTGGTTCAATAGTTTGAGGTGGGATGCCCTGGGTGCAGTCGGGCAAATTTTGATCGCAATCTTGGCGGTATGGGTGGCATGGCGACAAAATGAAATTTCTGAAAAGCTTACGGGCCAGCAAAATGTAATTACCCAACAGCAAACCATTGACGCTTATTTTCAGGGAATCTCTGACCTCGTTCTCGATCCGCAGGGACAGCTAGAAGATTGGCCCTTGGAACGCGCGATCGCAAAATCACGAACTGCCGCCTTGATGGGTGGCTCTGACCCTGAAGGTAGGGCAAAAATCATCCGATTTTTATCGAGTGCGAACCTGCTCACCCCACTCAAACGCGATGGTCTGTTGGGGCGAGCGATTTTAGATGGGTCGGGTGGCTATGTAGTGGACTTGGCGCATGGCGTGCGGGTGATCAGTCTTGGTATGATGCTAGCGGGCAAAGACATGAGCGGTACGGATTTGCGCGGATCCGATTTTAGTGGTGCTAACTTGATTAAAGCTAACTTTAGTGGATGCAATCTGACCGAGACCAACTTTAGTGGGGCAGTGTTGGCAAAAACCAATTTACGAAACTGCGATCTGAGTAAGGTGAGATTGTTTTATGGCAGTCTGGCGACGACTTCCCCGCGCGATCGCTTACATAACCCAAACTTTGAGACAGGGGAATATACTGGTGCTGTGGTAGAGGAGGCAGATTTTACAAATGCCCAAGATTTATCTGAAGAAAATCGTAAATATCTCTGTGCTTGGGGCGGAAACAAAACCCGCCGCACCATCCCAGGCGGTTGTGACGGCATTCCCAATCGCTTGGGACGATAAAAGAGCAGATACAAAAAGCATCGGTAAGAGAATTACTAGGCTATTCCTCAGCTTTCCCATTATTCTGAGTGCGTTCTGCGGGTCGTTGCCTCTGTGCGCTCAGACAAAAGACGCTTCGCTGCCGCCTGCTAGCGATACGCCTGAAGAGGTTTTACGTGCAGAGATTTATACGGAAGCGCGATCGCCGATCGATGGCAAGGTCTTAACTGCGGCAGAATATATCGAACTATCGGAGGAACTGAGTTCCCTCGATCGCGTCCCACCCGATGCATTTGTCTCTCCTGCGGTGCGCCGACTGATTGGCATGTTAAGACTGCGCAAATTCCTGCGCCAAGTGATTCCATTCTTTCCATAATCTCAGTTCGGGATAAGAAAACCTGAAACGCTATACATCCCAAGGATCCCCCCCAGCCCCCCTTGAAAAAAGGGGGGAGAATCCACTTCCCTTTTTCAAGGGGGATGCCCGATAGGGCAGGGGGATCAAACCCCTCGGTTCCAAAAAGTTAGCTTGCTTTGAGCTTAAGTCCTTAACCCGAATTCACGCTTCGTATTTTTGGCGCTCGGCGGTGAGGGCTATTTTTACCCGATCGCTTTCTGAGATAAAGGCTTGTAATTTTTCGGGACTAACGTCTATCGTGCCATAACGAGCCATAAGCTCAAACTCTTTACAAAGACTAGAGAGGGTTTTAGCGCCAAGGGTAGCACTGGTGGATTTGAGGGAATGGGCATTCTCTCTCAGAACTGTTGCGTCTTGGGCAGCGATCGCAGTTTGAATTGCAGAGGTCATTCTTTCACAATCTGTCAAAAAAACATCGAGCATATGTGCTAAAAAGCTGGGCTCGTTTTTAAACTGCTCTTGTAGGGTTTGGATCGCTTGAGGATCGAGAACTGGCCCAGTTAAGACTATGGTTGAGGTTTCAGGTTCGCATCGTTTTAACGCTTGGGCTAAATCTTCCATCCTAATGGGCTTACTGATAAAGTGATCCATTCCAGCTTCTAAGCAGATTTCTTTATCACCGATCAGGACATTGGCAGTTAGTGCGATGATTTTGATCGGGTTTGGTGGTTGTGGTGCACGCGCTTCCTTAGGACTTGTCTCCCAAGTATTCAAGTTTTCCTGTTCTATTTCTCTGATCTGTTTGGTTGCCTCTAATCCATTCATCTCTGGCATTTGGATATCCATGAGAAGTGCGTCATAGGGCTGGGAATTAATGGCTGCAAGGACTTCAATACCATTGTTGGCGATATCGGCATCATATCCTAACTTTTGAAGGAAGGCGATCGCTAGTTTTTGATTGAAGATATTATCTTCTGCTAATAGGATTTTTAGAGGCGATCGCGTTGTTACAGAAGCTCGGTCGTCAGAAGAAGTCGAAGGAGAAAGGTGGACAGTGGGGAGAGTATTGTCGGAATTACTCGATCGCACTGCGATCGTGAAGTAAAAGGTTGAACCTTCTGTACTGACATTATCTTGCTGCCATTCCACAGGAGGGGTTCCACCTAAACAACCATTGCTCTCTACCCAAAGCGTACCACCCATTAATTTGCTCAAGCGATCGCTGATTGCCAAGCCTAGTCCCGTTCCACCATAGTGACGCGCAATCTCAGGATCTCCCTGACTAAAGGGTATAAATAAGTGGGCTAAGCGATCGGGCTTGATGCCAATGCCACCATCTTTAATCGCAAATAGAATCTCAATGGTTTGAGTATCTTGACGATTTGCTAAATTCTCAGATGCTGGATGTTCTAGATTCTCGTTGTGGGAAGTGTATAGATCTACGGACAAAATTACCGCGCCGCTATTTGTAAACTTGATTGCATTCCCAATTAGATTGATCAGAACCTGTTTGAGTCGAATCATATCTCCCATAATTGAAGTGGGAACATCAGTGCCGATTGCATAGGAAAGCTCGATCTTTTTATCTTGCGCTTTGACATCTAACAGACCGATCGTAGCTTCAATACATGTAGGTAAATTAAATATCCCTTGCAATAGATCTAATTTACCCGCTTCAATTTTTGAGAAGTCTAAGATGTCATTCACAATGGATAGCAGATTCTCACCACTGTGACTGATGATTTCGACAAATTCTTGTTGTTCGGTTGTGAGTTGAGTCTCTAAAAGTAACTGGGTAAAGCCAAGTAGACCATTCATCGGTGTGCGAATTTCATGGCTCATCATTGCCAAAAATTCGCTCTTGGCACGGTTCGCTGCCTCTGCTTCGGCACGGGCTGCCTGTTCTTGCACCAAAAGCTGAGCCCTTTCTGTTTCTAGTTGCTGGCGTTGGGTGATATCTTCGATCGCGAGTAAAATTAGGCGACGATTGCTGTTGGGATTTTTCCCGCCGCTAGATTCTTCAATTTGGCGGGCATTGAGACGCATCACTTTATGTCCGATCGTGGCAAACTCATGTTCCACTTCAAAGTCTTGAAATTGACGATTGGTTTGAATTAATTCCGATAGTAGCGATCGCAGACTGGGAATATTCCACTCACCGTTGCTAATATTGTAGATGGGATGGTTCTCAACTTGGGCGGGTACGAGCTGAAACATCCGATAAAAAGCGCGATTTGCCGAGACAATGATCAAATTTGTGTCGAGGACGAGCAATGGTTCCCACAGGGTTTCGACGATCGCCAAAGCATAATTTTGCGATGCCAGCAGTCGCTGTTCGCTGCGCTTGATCGGATCGATGTCGATCGCGACGATCACGGCTCCCACAATCTGATTTTCTCGGGTTTTATAGGGTCTAACGATCAGGTTATACCAGCGTTCTTCTAAGTCTTGTACCTCCAGTTGACTGACGCTGAGCGTATCAATTACTTGCAAGACCAATTGCTCTAAGTTGTCGAGCTTGAGATTATGTCTGATATCAAGGAACGATCTGCCTTCGTCTGTGGGAATTAGGTTAAACATTCGCTCTGCCATCTGGGTAAAGCGCCGAATCCGCAGATCGTTACCCAAAATCAAAATTGGCAGGGCGACACTGCTGAGTAAATTGAGCAAGTCGTCATTGAGTTGCGCCGCTTCTAAATTTCGGTTTCGCAGTTCGTCGTTTACGGTATTCAGTTCTTCATTGGCTGACTGAATCTCTTCTTTAGCGGTTTCTAATTCCTCATTGGTACTTTGCAATTCCTCATTGCTAGAGAGAATCTCTTCGTTAGCAGCGCGAAAATCTTGATTGGTGTTTTCCTGCTCTTCAATAATGACTTGCAGAAACTCTTTGGTTGAGGCTAATTCCTGCCGAAGTTGGGCAATTTCTTGCTCTAAGAGGGTTTGCTTAGTGGTTCGGCTCGATCGCGACGGTTTTCTAGAGGTATCAGGGGCAGAAGCGGGAATTGTTGGTGTTTGGGATAAATCGGATGGATTGGGGTGATGCTCTATCCCCCATGGTTCCTGCTCAAATAAAATCAAGTAATAGCGCAGATCGGCTGCGGTCGGTTGAAACGGAATCACAGAAATGGCGATCGTTGTTCCGATTTCAGGATCTTGGAGATTGATGCCATACTTTTCAATTGGAATATTTTGCTTGATCGCTTGACGCGTCGCCGTTCGCAATTCTAGAGCTAAACCCGATCGCGCCATTTTGAGAAGGTTAAAACTAGGCTTCCCTGCCGCAGGACGAAGATAGAGACTGGTATCGCCGCGAAATTGCAAAATTTCTAGATCGGCATTGACGATCACTCCAGCAGGAGCGTAGCGCTCGATCGCGATCCGATCGGCAACTTTTTGGATATCTAACTCATGGGAAGCATTATCTGTCATGGGTTTACCAGACCTGAGATTGTCTGAAGCATAGCGGTTTTGGGTGAAATCAAAGTTTAATCTCGTTGCGATTTCTTTTTTGGTATAAATCTTGCAATCTTTGTCCAAGGTGGTAAACAAGTCAATAAATCCGTGAGTGGTTTCTGAAGTGCCCAGTATTAAAAAGCCATTAGGATTTAGCCCATAATGAAAACTCTGCATTGCTTTTTTTTGAATTGACTTGCCGAAATAAATTAGGACATTGCGACAACTGACTAAGTCCAAGTTGGAAAAAGGTGGATCGCCAATTAGATTGTGTTTGGCAAATACGCAGAGTTCGCGAATAGATTTAGCAATCTGAAAGCCACCCTTGACGGGGACAAAAAAACGACGCAACCGCTCTGGTGAAACTCCTGACATGCCATGCCTATAGATACCCGATCGCGCGCGCGCGATCGCGGACTCGTTCACATCGGTGGCAAAAATTTGGATGGGTGGTTGGATCGGTAAATTTTCTAGAAACTCTACTAAGCAAATTGCGATCGAGTAGACTTCTTCGCCCGAAGAACAGCCTGCTACCCAAATTCGGATCGGCAAATTGTGCGATCTCTCAGCAATCAGCTTGGGAAAAATTTGGGTTTTTAATGCCTCAAACACTTCGGGATCGCGAAAGAAGTTGGTGACGTCGATCAATAAATCTTGGAACAAGTCATTGATTTCTGCGGTATTACCTAGAAGATAGGCGACATAATTTTCCAGTTTAGACATGCCCTGTAGAGCCATGCGTCTTTGGATTCTACGGTGCATGGTGGAGGGTTTGTAATTACTAAAATCAACCCGCAACTCTCGCCACAGGAGCGCAAAAATCTGCTCTAGTGGTTCTTCATCTCCTACAGGTAAAACTGACTCTTTGGTTTCTATCCCTATTAGGGGAATTTTGCTTTCATCTTCTATAATTTCATCTTCTGTAGTTCGATCGTTTGTCTTCTCTCCTACAAGGGAGGTTTTGGCTTCCTTACCTTCTTCGATCTCATCTTCTGACTTCTTGCCTTTAGTGTGGGGGGGAGTTTCATTTGCAGTGCTTTTATCTTCTAACTTCTTTCTCTTAACGGAAGTTTTGGTTTTATCTTCTACGTTCTCATCATTTGGCTTTTCTCCTTTAAGGGGAGAAGGTGGTTTTTCCCCAACAGATTTTTGAGAGATTTTGACCAACTCCTTTGCAATTCCCTCAGTAGGTAGAATAAAATCTACATAACCCGCAGCGATCGCGCTCTCTGGCATCTGTCCAAATTGCGATGATGCTGCATCTTGAGCAAAGGTAATCCCCCCCTTTGTTTTTATGGCTTTTAGCCCTAATGTGCCGTCGCTATCCGCACCAGATAGCACGATCGCGATCGCGTCTTTACCGCACTCTGTAGCAAGCGATCGAAAGAATGTATCGATCGGCAAATGTCTTCCGTGAGTCTTTTCGCGTGGCGATAGGCGTAAAAATCCTTGCTCTAGCACCATCTTTGTATTCGGTGGAATCACATAGACATGGTTGGGCGCGATCGACATCTCGTTTGTGACTTCGCAGACGGGCATCTGGGTTTGCCGAGCCAGTAACTCAGTCAACAGACTCTTATGATCGGGGTCTAAATGTTGAATCAGTACAAACGCCATGCCCGTATCTGATGGCAAATGTTTGAGCAATTGGGTAAATGCTCCCAATCCTCCTGCTGAAGCACCGATTCCAACGACTGGATACATAAGCGACCTGATGCCTAGATTTGGTTTAAAATCCCTTGTTTCAATTAAAAATTAAGGGGTAAACCTTTTTTAAGGCATTGACTTAAGCATACAAGATAAAACAAGTTTCGCCTTCCAAAATCGCAAAAAAATTATATACAGCGTTCCCAAATGATACAAATGAAACATAATGCTTAGAGCGTGTTTGCGAAGTTTTATCCTCTCTCCCTTGGAATTGGCTACCTTGCACAAGTAAATTTGTCTTCGTCTCAAGCGATCTAGCCCCCTAAATCTCCCAATTCTGGGGGCTTTAAGAATTCTTTTCCCCCAATTCTGGGGGCTGGGGGCAATCACTCTCTTAGAATTGTCAATCGGTCGATCTCATGGAGATGCATTTCATTTTTTTTAGAATTGGAAAGACTTTCTCAAAATGGATAGAATGAGCCGCGATCGCATTTGAGAAGCTTAGATTAACGTCTATTCGGGACAAGAAAACCTGAAACGCTATATATCCCGATCCCCCCAGCCCCTTGCAAAAAGGGGGAGAATATACTTCTTACGGCAAAAGAGTTTTTTGTAAAGAATCGTATTGTAATCAAACAAATGATGCATTTGCTTGATGTAAATCTTATAAGGTTTATATAAATCCAGAAATAAAATCATGATCGTCACGAATCCACCGAAGCCTTTGATGGCTGTTTTGATTGTGGATGATTCTGAAAGCGATCGCGCCATTTATTCTCGTTATCTCCAGTCTGATGCGACTAGCAATTATCATATTATCGAAGCTAAAACCCTTGAAGCAGGAAAAGAGCTTTGGAAATTGCAGTCTCCCGATCTAGTTTTTGTCGATCTGCTTTTACCCGATGGCAATGGCTTGGAATTGTTAGAAGCCATGAGGGAAGATGATCCAGATTTGTTTCTACCCGCGATCGTATTGACGGGGCAGGGAAACGAGCACTCGGCAGTTCAGGCAATGAAACTGGGAGCAACGGATTATTTAGCCAAAAGCGAAGTCAACGCTGCGGTACTTTGTAAAAGCGCTCGTAATGCCATCAATCGCATCGTCATCCATCGATTGCAGCAAGAATCTCTCAAGGCTTCCGACTCTGTGAATATGCAACTCGATCGGCGCAATGACGAGCTAGAAAAAAGTAATTGCGAATTGCAGATCGCACTAGAAGAACTGAGAGCCACTGAAGAAGAACTCAGGGAAAAAAACATACAACTACTATCCGAGCAGGATCGCTACCGTTTGTTGTTCAACTTGGCTCCTGATGGTTACTTGGTGACCGATGCGAATGGCAAGATTTTGGAAGCGAATCAAGCGATTTCCAACCAACTGGCGTGCAGACCAGAATATTTGGTTGACAAACCATTGGTTGTTTTTGTCGCACAACAGGAGATGTCATTCTTTTACAGCCAATTGCAAGAACTGTTGACTGAGCCGCAAGTCAAAACTTGGGAGATCGCACTTCAAGCAAGGCAGGGAAAGACATTTCCCGTGGAGGTCACAGCAAATCATAGCTACGATACTGCCACGAAAGAGACGCAAATTCGATGGTTTATGCGCGATATCAGCGATCGCAAACAGTACGAAGCTTCGCTGCAACAACTCAACCAAGAACTAGAGCAAAGAGTCGAGCAAAGGACTGCGGAACTACAAGAAACAAACCAAAAACTGGCGATTTCTAATGCCGAACTTGCCCATGCCACAAGACTCAAAGATGAGTTTCTCGCCAATATGAGCCACGAACTTCGGACTCCCCTCAATACTAGAGTTGTTGGGAAATAAAAACAAGTTGTGGACAGGGTTTTCCTCTTCCCTTCC
>NZ_JAZBJZ010000014.1:0-63937 GCF_036349135.1 Tumidithrix elongata BACA0141 | reverse complement strand
ACAACTGACAACTGACAACTGACAACTGACAACTGACAACTGACAACTGACAACTAAATGCTTGTAGGTGTGTAGACAATGCTTTAGAATGTGCAGTTGGAGAGATGGCAGAGTGGTCGAATGCGCTCGACTTGAAATCGAGTGTTGCGAAAGTGACCGGGGGTTCGAATCCCCCTCTCTCCGTAGCTACTTAATTAAAGTACGAAAGAAAGTACAAAATGCCTAGGAGTAAAGCACTGGCATAGAAGGATCTCGCAAGATTGGTTGATTTTTTGGTGCGAATGCTTTGCTATGCCGTGAAATCCATCTTAGCTGAAGTTAAGAGGGTGGGTTGGCTACAGATTGAGCGATCGCGTCATCCAAATTTAAATTGCTAGAGAGTCCAGATTTTTCAGAACTAGGTTCTTCTGTAGCAGCAGAATTAGAGGTAATGTCCGGCTCCACTGGGCCGATACCCCAATATTTCTTGGCGGCACGCCAAATCCTCGGCAAGAGAAACCAACTGGCAACTGCGACCAAGATAAAAATCCCAAACCGCAGAATGTAGCTAACCAATTTTTCTAAGGCAATAAAGCGTCCGGCAAAATAAGCAAGACAGGTGACTCCCGTTGCCCAAGTCATGGCTCCTGTAATACTAAATAACAGAAAGCGAGGATAAGGCATACCCGACACACCAGCCATCGGACTGGCAAAGGTTCGCAAGAGGGCAATAAAGCGACCAAAAAACACAGCGCGATCGGCATTGCCACTAAACTTTTCTTTTGCCTGCGCGATTTCTCCAGAAGGAATACGGAAAACCTTGCCTACGGTTTCTAAAACACTCAAACCGCCCAACCTACCGATCCAATAGCCACTGCTGTCCCCAATCATCGCACCCGAAGCTGCACTCAGAAGCACCAAAGGGTATGAAAGCTCGCCGTTACCTGCTAGGAACCCACCCACAATCGTGATCGTCTCACCAGGTATGGGAATACCTGCATTTTCCACCATAATGCCAAAAAAGATCAGCCAGTAACCATACTGACCCGCCCAATCTTGAATCGTCTCTAAGGAAATAATCTCAAGGGACATTCGCTATGCCTTAGCTATTTATTACTTTTTGTGTCATATCCATTATAGAGGTTGAAGGTTAAGGGCAAGTATCTCTCTTAGGAAAGCTCTTAAATCAATCGCTAAAACCTACGGATTTAGATTCCCATTGCCTAACTAGTTCGCCCCTCATTTGGGGTCGCAGTTGAGGGCAGTATGGTTTATCCCCAAATTGGCCGATCGCTTGTGATAAAACTCTATATTTCAGCACAAAGTATAAGTGTTTTGCTTGACTTTCATAATTTATTCATGTAAATCATACACTCTATAGGCAGATCGCAGCTACAATGCTATGTAATTTCATCTTTTGATTGGCAGCCATTATGCTTTCCAACACCAAACGCTTCACCTTAGAGGAATACCATCGCCTGATCGATTTACGGTTTTTTGCTGAAGGCGATCGCATTGAGTTGGTGCGCGGGGAAATTGTACAAATGGCTCCCAAAACGACTTCCCATGTATTTTGCAGCAGAAGCCTACTAGAAGAACTTCCTACCCTGATTCAAGGTCGTGCCAAGTTTCAGTGCCAAGATCCCATTTTGCTGCCATCAGGAAGCGAACCGGAGCCAGATTTTGTAATTATTATCCCTAAAGCCGATAATTACCTTTCAGAGCATCCTAAACCTGCTGATATTTTGCTGGTGATTGAGGTTGCTGATTCTTCCCTTGACTACGACCAAACCGTAAAAGCAGAACTCTATGCAGAGGCTGGAATTAATGACTATTGGTTGTTTAATTTGGTGGACTATCGTTTAGAGTCCTATAGTGAGCCCTATAAAGACTTTCAAGGGGAATATGGCTATGCCCAAAGAAAGTATATCTTGTCAGATCGAATGGCTCCCCTACCCTTTGCTCCAGATGCGCCACCCCTCGATCTATCTAAGGTTTTCCCAAGTTTTGTCGATTATGAATCTTCGGAATTCTAAGAACGCGAACGATAGCTCTAACTATAACTATCTGTCCGAAATCGTATTTCAATTACACAGTTCAATTACAAAGTTCAATTCAAAATTAGGAGCAAAAGGTCAATTCCTCACCTATGACAAATTGAGGGAAATTGGCAAGGCTATTGCTCTTCTGGTGGTTCTGGAGGCTGAGGACGAGGGCTATGCCAAGCATGATAAAAACCGACGAACACCGCTAACCCATAGATCAAGAAGCCGAGGAAATGCACAAATCCACCGATCGCCTTGTCATGGGCAAGCAAATTCATTTTGCTAAATAGATACCACCAATCATGGGTCACCAATTCACCACCGAGTAAGGGCAACTCTTGCGATCGCGCATCTTTCATATAACGGGAGATATCCAACAAATTAACGGCAATCCAAAAGAGGGTGATACCGCCTTCAAAGTTTTGCTGATTAAAAAAGAAGTAAACGGCGATCCCAATCGGAACCAGTAACTGCATCAATGTGCCACCCAAAAACTGAATGAACTCGCCAAAGATGCGAAAAATTGCGTGACCAGCTTCGTGAATAATCAAGTCAAAGTTATGCAAAAACCAAAGAGATTCATAGTTGATTAAGCCTATAAAGCCATAAATACTAATGAAAACCATGAATCCTAGCTTGAATGGATCGACCTCAGTTCGCGGCGAACTTGGAGAAGAAGATCGTCTGGGTCTTGGTTCTTGGTTCATGCCTCAATGCCCTTACTACAAATTAATTTACAAATTAATTTACAAATTAATCGAAATCGCATTGACAGGACAGGCGGCAATACATTGCTCGCAGACAATGCAACGCGATCGCAAAAACTCTAACTGAAACGTTTTGGGGTTGAGCGTCATGGCTCCAGTTGGACAAACTCCCGTGCAAAGTCCACAATCGACACAGGTGTTTTCATCAATCACAATTTCGCGACCATGTAGTGAAACGTCAATATCCTGCGATCGCATCCACTCGATGCCAGCCTCTAACTGATCGATGTCCCCCGAAAGTTCTAAAACCATTTTTCCCACCTTGTTGGGATCGACCTGCGCCCGAATAATATTCGCCGCTACATTAAAGTCTTTGGCAAGTCGATAGGCCACAGGCACATTAATTACACGCTTAGGAAAGGTTAGGTTTACTCTTTTTTTCATCTTTTTGCTTCGTTGAGATCCTCAATTTATTCACCGAGGATAAAATTAATTGCGTTATTAAAAGGCTTTTGCTGTATAAAGTTGCTAAACTTACGGCAAATTATGGTGCTTACTGTCGGTACTCGCAGGAATATGAACTAGGCAAATGGGCAAAATCTTTGTTTCAGCAGGTCATGGTGGATTTGAGGGCACATTTCGCGATCCAGGGGCGATCGCAGGTGGTACGACCGAAGCCGCCGAATTAATTGCGACCAGAGATCTGATCGTAGCAGAACTCCGATCGCGCGCTTTACCCGTCGAAGCCCCAGGAGACGATCTCAGTTTAGAGGATACCGTCAACTGGATCAACGCCAGAGCTACAAGGCAGGATGTCGCCCTTGAAATTCACATGGATGCTTTTAACAACCCCGATGCCAGGGGAGCAGCCACTTACTACATTGCCAACAACGATATCCGCAAACGCCAAGCCGAGTTACTGCTCAATGCGCTCGTGCGGCGAGTACCAGAACTTCCCAGTCGTGGGGCAAAACCTGATACCAATGCAGGTGTGGGTAGATTAGCATTTTGTCGAGATATTGTCCCCGCCTCGATTTTAATGGAGCTGGGCTTTTTGACCAATCCTCAAGATCGTCGCTTAATTCAGACCCGTCGCCGCGACTATGCAATTGGAATTGCTGATGGACTCCAGATGTGGTTGAGTGACATTACGGGTGTAAGTCCCACCCCTTCTCCGACCCCAGTGCCTACGGTCTATCCTGAAATCGGCATTAATCTGAACGGGCAGTCCTACGGAGAAAAAGGCATCATCGTCAACGGGAATGCATACATTCCCTTCGATCTCGTCGATCGCCTAGGCATTAGCCTCGATGGGGCTCCCAATATTCGCAAGATTCGCTATCAAAATATTGTCTTTGTGCAAGCGATCGGGCTGCGCGATCTAAATGTATCAGTAACTTGGGATAACTCAACCCGCACGGTTAATCTCAAGACGATCTTTAAGGTTTGCCCAGAAAACATCGATCGGATTATGGGCGTGGGCAATACCTCTGAGTTGCAGCTACTCATGTTCCTTAAAAATAACAACGAGATGGCTTTAACCGTCTATGGCGATCTTCCCAAACTCTATCGCGAAGAAGCGGCATTGGAAGGCGTAAATCATGATATTGCCTTTAGTCAGATGTGTGTGGAAACTGGCTTTTTGCGATTTGGGAATGATGTCGCTCCCAATCAAAATAACTTTGCAGGAATTGGTGCGATCGGGAATAGTGTCAATGGAGCCAAGTTCCCCGATCAGCGTACTGGGGTAAGAGCGCACATTCAGCATCTCAAAGCCTATGCAAGTACGGCCCCGTTGATTCAACCCCTCGTCGATCCGAGGTTTCAGTTTGTAACTAGAGGAATTGCTCCCCTTGTGAGCCAACTCACGGGACGATGGGCAACTGACGCACTATACGATCGCAAGATTCTCGCCACAATTAGACGTTTGTACGAATCTGCCGGCATTTTGTAAACGGTGAGTTTGTCTACCCCAGTGGAGCTGGTCAATTGGTGAAAAGATTCTCTGTGAAAAGATTCTCTATAGTGAGTTGAATATCTATCCCAAAGGCAGTGCAGATAAATTCTCAAACTCTATCGGGATGAAAGGATTTGAACCTTCGACCCCCTCGTCCCGAACGAGGTGCGCTACCAAGCTGCGCTACATCCCGAAAGCTAGAATTTAAGGCTAGTAAAATTCTTAGCAACCCATCCTAACAAGATTTCAATCAAACTAGCCCAGAATTCCAAAAAAATTTAAATTTTG
Source organism: Tumidithrix elongata BACA0141 (assembly GCF_036349135.1). NCBI lineage: Bacteria > Bacillati > Cyanobacteriota > Cyanophyceae > Pseudanabaenales > Pseudanabaenaceae > Tumidithrix > Tumidithrix elongata. The sequence goes on along the minus strand of NZ_JAZBJZ010000014.1, from coordinate 58,961 downwards.
TTCAAAGCTTCTACAATTTGGTAGTTAGCTTCTGGGAACTGATAGTTCGCTAACTCAGATGGCTCAATCCAGCGAATTTGAGCGCATTCTAGTGTTTGAGGTTCTCCAGAAATATGGTAACAGTGATGCACGATCAAGCTCACAATAAATTTTTCATATTCATGGCTTACCGCGATCAATTGCGCCCCAACTTCAATATCAATTCCTAGTTCCTCCTTAATCTCACGACGAATGCAAGCGATCGCATCTTCCCCCTCTTCGAGTTTGCCCCCGGGGAACTCCCAATAGCCAGCAAAGTCCCCTTGGGGTAAACGTTGGTCGATGAGAATTTTGTGGCGATCGCGATCCCAAATTACTGCTACACCAATCTGTTTGTGTTTCTTCGCAATGGGTTGAACTTCTAATGGAATACTCATGAATCTAGAAACTCCAGTCCTTTCGCAATAGGTGTAAGATTCTTTTCAGCTAACCATTCCGCATTAAACATGCGACTTTGGTATCTACCGCCACCATCGCAGAGAATAGTAGCGATCGTATGCCCTGCACCCAATTGACGTGCCAATCTTACAGCCCCCACGACATTCAACGCGGCGGAGCTGCCAATAAACAAGCCATCATGCTTGAGTAAAAAATGCGCCATCTCAATCACTTCTTGGTCGCTCCCTTGAAATGCCCCATCGAGTTTGGCTCGGCGGAAATTTGCAGTCTCGCGATTGATGCCAATGCCCTCTGTAATCGAATTACCCTCTGCTTTTAGTTCTCCTGTAGTGACAAAGCTATAAAGCCCCGAACCGGGCGGATCGATTAAATAGGTGGCAATTTTAGGATTTTGCTCTTTGAGATAGGCAGTAACGCCACCAATTGTTCCCCCTGTACCTGATGACATCACCACACCATCGATCGCACCGCCACTCTGCCGCCAAATTTCTGGTGCAGTGGTCTGGTAATGCGATTCGGCATTGGCTAGGTTTTCAAATTGGTTTGCCCAAAAAGCATTTTCTAACTCCTCAGCTCTTTGACGTGCCACATGATAATAGTTTCTAGAATCTGCAAACGGCACGGGGGGAGTCAGTTCTACCTCTGCACCCAACGTTCTCAATAGGTCAATTTTTTCTTGAGATTGGTTGCTAGGCATCACAATTACACTGCGATAGCCCCTAGCATTTGCCACTAGGGTAAGTCCAATACCCGTATTGCCTGCGGTACCTTCGACGATTGTGCCATTCGGCTTGATTTTTCCTTCTTTTTCCGCTTGTAACACCATAAACAGAGCTGCTCGATCCTTGACGCTACCACCGGGATTCAAAAATTCGGCTTTGCCTAAAATGTTGCAACCTGTCGCTTGAGATAGAGACTCGATTTGAATGAGTGGGGTATTACCAACCGACTCTGCAAAACCAATACGAATATCGCTTGTCATGAGATGTTAAAAGAGATGAACAATCAAGATATTTACAGATTTGAACCTGATTATGAATATATAACCATTAGTTGTTTGCGATCTGTCGTTCAACCAAGCACCTTGTTTGCTATTTATTTACTCAAAAATACGATCGCAAACGGCCAATAACTGCTAAGTCCAATCAACATTTTTAGATTTTTATGAAATTCCTTATTGCCATTGACGGATCGAAAGCCAGCGAACGCGCTCTAGAAAAAGGTTTAAGCCTAGCTGCACCTACCCAGTCCCTTGTGGTGTTGCTGACCGTTGTCGAGCCGCTAAGTAGCTATATTCCAGAAGTTATGATGCCTACGGGAGATTGGGTCGGTTTGCGCGGATTTCCTGATATTGAGCTAGAAAAGAAAATTTTGGCGGCAGGACAAGTGATTTTGCAAAAAGCAGAGGAAACTTGCACGGCAGCCAATACCCCATGCAAAACGCGTTTGGAAATGGGGTTGCCCCGCGATACAATCTGCCAAGTCGTCAAGGATGAAGCCCCAGACTTTTTGGTGGTAGGTTCGCGAGGGCTAGGCTCTGTTGAGCGCTTGATGCTGGGGAGTGTCAGCGATTATGTGATTCACCACTGCAGTTGCGCTGCGATCGTCGTGCGTTAGGCTTAGTAGCTTGTGTCTCTAGCGCCCCGCCTGTAGCTCGATTGAATAATCTGAATCCTGATTGATTGGGGGACTAGCTCTAATGTTATCTTGGCAAAAGGTCAACCAAGGACGAAGTGTAAAGATGCGTTATGGATAAGCCCGATAGTCAGGAAAATACTTGGGACTTTGCCAAGTTGATTGCAGACTATGCAGATGCCCTCACAATTTTTCAATCTGACTCTGATGTGAAATTATCGTCTCGTGAGGTTTTGCGGGTTTTACGATCGCGCGATCGCATTTATGAGGCACTTTCAGATCGCCCTACGATCAGTGATGAATTTTTAGAAAAACTAGTTGCGCTAGACATTGAGTTAACTCAGCAAGCAAATGTGATTTGTCGCGTTGAGCATTTCGAGCGCTTTCGTGAAAATCTTCAGCCTTCAGAGTCAGCTTGGTGGTGGTATCTCGAACCGATTGCTCAAAAGTCACGATTCGAGATATTTTTCGATCAATATGACTGGATGTGGAATCTCGGTACTTTTTTCTGTTTGGTGCTTGCAACTTCTTTTGCAACTCAAACAGCTAAGGCTTTTTCGGAGGATGGTTTCGATCTTTTGGGAACCTTTAGCACGCTCGGACAAGGTGCAGGTTTGGCTTTTGTGGCAAGTGGGGCACTGACAGGGGGCGGTAGGCAGTATGTTTCACGCATTTTGATCAGCGTAAAGATTTCGGGTTCACTTCATGCGGTGGTCACGTTCGGGGTTGCTCTAATTCTCTTAGCTTCATCTTTTGCTTTCAACAAAAATCTCAATCTTGTTGGACATTGGTATTTTGACCAAGCGCAGCAACGCGAAAAACGGGGAGAGTGGTCGCAAGCTTTTAAGGACTATAAACGCGCCCTAAATTTTTCTCCTGATGACTATGTAACCCAGATCGCCAGTGGCTTTTTGCACGAAAAATTAGGCAATTTTGACCAAGCGATCGAAATCTACAAAAAAGGCTCGGCTTTTGGTATTCCTGAGTTTTGGAATGCACAGGCAAGAGCGATGTTGATGTCTGCATGGCAAAAAAATAACTGGCAAGGCGAAATCGATCAAAAGGTACTCAGCGAAATTGAGAACTTGCTCCAACGAGCGGAAGCGGCAGTAGATCAAGCTAAACAGAAAAATCGGCAACCAGAGGATGTAGACCCCTACACCGAAAAAGAAAATAGGCTTTCAAATGATGTAGATATAAATAAAGCAATCTTAACACTCGCAAAAATCAAACTAGGGGAAAAGTTGAGCGAGAATGAGAAATTTTATTTGATACGTAATGCATTTAGTTTGTATATGTCCGGTGCTTATGCAATTCAAGATGTAAAGCTTGATTTATCACAGGCGAATCAATTAACTCAAGTATCGACGCTAGGAAAACCACGTGCAGAATGCTTCTGGCTTCTCCATTCAGATTTTACGAGAATAATAGATCCATGGCAAACATTTGGAAATGACTATCTAGTACACGATTACAATCGAGCTTATCACTGTCAAGCCCTTCTGTCGTTCGCCACTTTTCCTGATGTCCTTTGGCTAAGAAATTATTTTTCTAAACGCTTAGAAAGGGTAGAAGATCTTCAATCCATAACTAGGTTTAGTAAACTTGGGTTTTTTAATCAAATCGGCAGTACAAATTTTTATCTTGGCAATAACAATAAATCGAAGATAATTCAAGAGCCTCAAATCTGGTTAAATTTAGCAAGTAAATTGGCGCAAATGATTGAGCTTGAGCTTGCTAAATTTGAAGCTATCCCTATAGCTCAAAGAAGAGATGGAAGAATCAGTTTCAGAGTTTTGATAGATAAAAATGGGCAAATTATAGACTTCATTGCAGGAAATATATCAGATGCTTATGTTCTTAGAGATAGACTAGCTTTTCTCAGTGAAGCACTGAAAAAGGAATCTATTGAGCAACTTTTATCTAAGTTAAAAAGTGATACAGGCATTGAGGTTGCAGATTTCAAGGTTTTGATTTCTAATGATGGCAAAAAAATCGTACAGATTATTCCTTGGGCATCTATATATCCTGGCGCTAATGAATTTTGTAATGTCGGGGATTCTATAAGATCTATATGTAGGCATTTCTATGTTCCTTCCAACATCCGAGATACTTTTCCAAACTATATTACAAATGATCAAGATAGAACAAAAGAGCTTGAATATAATGACAGAATAGAGCTTGAATCAGTTTTATATAAGTTCATACCTGTGATGGCAGTTCCTGATTGGAGCGCAGGCATTATTAACTATTCTAGTGATAAGCTCAGCACCTTTAAATTAACTGTTTCTGCTGATGGACAGATTGTCGATTACAAACCTATTGCGATTAGTCGGCACGACCAAGCACTTAATCTAAAAAAATTGCCATTCCCTCAATTATTAAAGAAACCCTACACCGATTTTAAAATCAGCTTTAAAAATGACAACTATTTGATAGAGCCGTTGCATGAATAGACAAATAAAAAAACTTGAGGTTTTTTGCCATTAAGTTGTAGGTTATGACAAGACGTATTTTGCCTATTAGGTTGTGATCCTACTTCGCTATCAGGCATCTCTCCAGAAAGGGTAATTCATGAATTTTCTCTTCTGGAGAGAGCTAGCGTGTAAGTTAATTGTTTTAAAGAATAAAGTCGGTCGATAGGAAGTTTGACTTATGTTCTCTGACAATTTTAGAGATCATGGTTTTATTCAAATCGACTTCCTTTGCGGCGACAATGGTACGAATGGAAAATACCCTGAGCGCATCAGCTACCGAAAGGGTTCCTTCAGCGGAGTCTTTGCGACCTGTAAACGGAAATGTGTCAGGCCCGCGCTGACATTGACTGTTGATATTGACGCGACCCACTTGGTTTACAAGGGGATCGATGAGATTCGCAATCACATCGGCATCTTTGCCAAAAATGCTCACCTGTTGCCCATAGTCAGAATCGGTCAAGTAATTGATCGGGGTCTCAATATCTTGGAAGGGCACAATGGGAATCACAGGTCCAAATTGTTCTTCGCGATAGAGCTTCATTTGACTATTCACCGGGTAAAGCACCGCAGGATAAAAGAAAGTCTCATTGATGCTGCCACCATTGTCATTGATGACCTTAGCGCCAAAGTGTTTCGCATCTTCAACCACAGACTTGAGATAATCCGTTCTACCTTCAGGTAAGGGAGTGATATTTACACCCTTTTCCCAAGGCATACCGCACTTGAGATTGTCGATCGCCTTGGTAAACTTGGCGAGAAATTTATCGATAATTTGGGCGTGGACAAACAAAATCTTTAAAGCAGTGCAGCGCTGACCGTTGTAAGAGAGCGTACCTAAAATACATTCTTGCACGGTCAGATCGAGGTCGGCATCGGGCAAAATAATCGCTGGATTTTTAGCATCTAGCCCCAAAGCACACCGTAGCCTATGGGTTTTGGGATGTAACTTTTTGAGGGAATCGGCGACTTTACTGGAGCCAATAAATGCAAGGACATCGACTTTTCCTGTAGGCATTAACGGAGGCGTGACTTTACTCCCAGCACCATAGATCGTATTCACAACGCCGGGGGGGAAAGAATCGCGAAAAGCTTCTAAAAGTGGGCGATAAAGCAGTACCCCTGGACGAGGTGGCTTAAATACGATCGTATTGCCCATAATCAGAGCCGGAATGAATGTAGTAAAAGTCTCGTTGAGGGGATAGTTAGAAGGACCCATACAAAGTGCCACCCCAAGCGGCGATCGCCTGATTTGCCCGATGATCCCCTGTTCGATCACAAACCGAGAAGAACTCCGATCGAGATCCTTAAGCGCATCAATCGTGTCTTGGATATAGTCAATCGTGCGATCGAACTCCTTGACGGAATCTTGATAGGACTTGCCAATTTCCCACATTAAGAGTTTGACGATCTCTGTTCTCTTTTCACCCATGCGATAGGCAAACTCTTGCACGCGCTCGATGCGTTTCGCAACGGACATGGTGGGCCAAATGCCTCTGCCATTATTGTAGGCATGAACAGCAGCATCTAAAGCTTGTAAGGCTTCGATTTCAGTGAGTAAGGGGAAACTACCCACAATTTTGGGCGCTAAACCATCTTTAGTCTGGACGAGAATGGGCGATCGCGCCTGTTCTACTGCACCATCCCAATGACGTAGTTCGCCTGCAATCAGGTACTCCGTCTGATGAATGGGCTCCGATAACTGAAATTCTGGTGGAATACTGGCTTCGTCTGGAAAGAAGGACTGTGGTTTTTCCACGATTTTAATTTCTTGAATTTCTTGGGATAACACGGTTGAATCTCTCTCGCGGCAGATCCAGCATAAGTTACCTTGATTGAAATCCAAACCGATCCCGCCGCCTAGCCATAAATCTGCGGATTTGCTTCATATTTTTCTGTAATTCTGATGCTAAACATCCAAAACGCCACCAATGAGGCTAGTCGTTACCCAAATGTCGAGGTCGCTATTGTCAGCATCCGCTTGTAAGCTAGCAGCAATTCGTTCGGCTTGTCCTAAGTCTTGCGCGATCGCAAATACCGTAGATCCCGAACCAGACATCAGGACACCCAGACACTCCTGCTGTTGTAAAAATGCTTTGAGCGTAGCAATACGAGGATGGGCAGGCAGCACCACCCGTTCTAAATCGTTGTATAACAAACGCCCTACCCTTGTCGGCGTGGTCTCATCACGCGCCGCGATCGCTGCCAACATCTGGCTCGAATTGTGCTGCTCTCGTACAGGACTAGTCGCTAACAATCCCTGCGATCGAAAGGTTTGATAGGCCCACACCGTAGAAATAGATAGATCCCTAGGCTTGCAGATCGCCAGTGCTAAGTTTTGCAGATCGGGTAAGGGTGACAGCACTTCTCCCCGACCTATTGCCAAAGCTGTTCCTCCAGCCACACAAAAAGGAATATCCGATCCTAACTGTGCTGCCAGATCGCAAAGTTCTGATTGGGTGAGTCCGAGATCCCAAAGGCGATCGAGTCCCACCAATACCGCCGCCGCATTTCCCGATCCCCCCGCTAACCCTGCACCCATGGGGACTTGCTTGGCGATCGCAATTTCTACCCCCCCCAAACCAGGATAGTTTTGCTGCATTAACCTTGCCGCTTTAAATGCCAAATTGGTCTCATCTGTGGGGACGCGATCGTTGTCGCAAGAAATATGAATGGCATCTGAGCTAATGGTGCGAAGGTCTAGGCGATCGCAAAGGTCAATAGTCTGGAGCACCATCACGAGTTCGTGATAACCATCTGGGCGATTTCCTGTGATTTCCAGATATAGGTTGATTTTGGCAGCAGATTTAAGCGAGATGCTGGAGGTCATTGGGCAAACGTACGTTTGTAGACATTTTGCAAAATATCATGTTCATTCAAAGGACCAACGCGGCGCAAAGCCCGCAAACGATTTTCCACCAGCAATTTAGCATCAGCCCGAGAAACAGGCTCAAACTGAACTCCTGTAGGACTATTGGTGATCAAAAAGAATAATCTTTGTGCATAGAGGGTCGTGAATAGGCTACGGTATTCGTCAACAGCACAGACACGAGACAGCAAGCCAAAGGTAGGGTGATTGAGATAGTTTTCAGACATCTGGCAGGCTGGCAAATAAGTGGGGTTCAAATAATGCAGAAGTAACTTTGTGTCAACCTAAATCAAAATTTCGGTATCGACGCTTGATATCGAAACTCAAAGTAAAACTCAACTGCGATGTAGGAAATTTAGACAAACTTCTGTATATGTAAACACATTAGTCTGTAATCAACCATGAAGGTTTAATTTGCATATCTGATTATAGAAATATGCAAAAGTCAAGTGAATATGGTTTGATCCCAGAAGAATCGAAATGTTTGAGATAATAAGATTAACTCTGTGAAGTCATCAGAACCTAACCCTACCCAAATTTTCTACACTAATTTTAAAGTTATGCGGTACTTATTTGCATCATTTGTTACTGCATGTTTAATACTGTTGATTTTCCTGAGTTTTATAGGTACTGATTCTGCATTTGCAACCCCTCGTCGTCCCATTCAACCAGAGCATGGCGCCAAGTTATTAAGCGGTACAATCCGAGGAGACGCTTGGCTAGAGGCAGCTCCAGAGTCTAAACTTGCCTATTGTCAAGAAGCCTTTATCGCGTTTCGAGGTTCGCCCTCTCAAAGCTACATCATCAGCCATAACGTTCAAAGTCTTACCCCTGAGGGACTTTGCGATCGCATCGATCAATACTTTAGCCTCGAAGACAATCTCGATACCCGTCTTGGCTCTGCGGCAGCGATCGCACCGATCCTATTTGCTGACACCCCACTTGGAACAAAATATTAAGCCCAAAGTCAATTCCCTTTAAAGCAAGTAGAATTCACTTGAATTTTCTGCTTATGGATTTTAAGGTCAGATCGTTTTGTGTTGGGCTGTATCTGTCAATACATCTATGTACATAGAAGTACATAAATCGAAATAGATATAATTGCTACTTAGCATAATTACCTATAGTAAATGTTAATAGGTAAACAAATGTATCTAAAAACTAAGCTACAATGCCACTGTTAATCTTGGTGTGACATAAACCTTTAAAAAGATAGTATGAGTAATAAGATTGATTCGCATCGTGAGAAAGTTTCAAGTTTGGCTGCTCCGACTAAGAAGCTCTACAACGATGAACTGCACGCCGAACTTCTAGAGCTACAGTCTGATACCGAGCTCCTCTTTAAACAATTGCAAAGCCTCAGCCGTCAACGCCTCAGTGAATGTTTAAATGAATCGCTCAGCGGATCGCTAACTGACTCGGGGAGCAACTAAACTAATGCTCGCCGGTAGCGAAACCAATATTTCTGAGCTTCAAGCTTCTCCACATACGCTCACCTCTGAAACAACGCTTCGAGATATTATTAAAACCCTGCCCCCTGAGTGCTTTGCCAAAAATAATACCAAAGCATTTCTGGGTCTCGTACTGAGCGTTGTTGCCGTCACACTAGGTTATGTCAGCTTAGTTTTTTCCCCTTGGTATTTACTACCCCTTGCTTGGATCTTTACAGGCACTGCCCTCACAGGATTTTTTGTAATTGGACATGACTGCGGTCATCGTTCCTTTTCTAACAAGTTATGGGTAAACGATCTGATCGGGCATCTCGTGTTTTTGCCTCTGATCTATCCATTCCATCCTTGGCGTATTAAGCACGATCATCACCATGCCCACACCAATAAAATGGGTGAAGATAATGCGTGGTATCCCTTTACCGTAGAAATGTACAATAGCGTCAATCCCTACGAACAATCTATCTACCGACTCATTAGAGGTAGGTTTTGGTGGATCGGTTCAATTATCCACTGGGCTGTTTTGCACTACAATACCGATCTTTACCCTGAGAAACAAAAGAACCAAGTGCGTTTCTCAGCAGGTTTAACGATCGCTTATGCTGCAATCGCTTTCCCATTAATGATCGCTGCTGGTGGCATCTTTGGCTGGGTCAATTTTTTCCTAATGCCTTGGTTGGTGTATCACTTCTGGATGAGTACATTTACGATCGTGCATCACACCATGCCTAACATTCAATTTAAACTGAAAGAAGACTGGCATGCTGCTACCGATCAGCTCACAGGTACGGTACATTGTGACTATCCCACTTGGGTTGAAGTTTTATGCCACGATATCAACGTGCATGTTCCTCACCATATCTCGACGGGAATTCCTTCTTACAACCTGAGAATGGCACATAAGTCTCTCATGGAAAACTGGGGTCAATATCTCTACACCACAAAATTCTCTTGGGGCTTAATGAAAGAGATTGGCGATCGCTGCCACATCTTCGATCGGCAAAATTGCTATAAGAGCTTCGATGAAGCTTTTAAACCCGAAGCCGTCACAACAGAAGCTTAATTAGCTTCACAATAAATTCTCCATATAAATTCAAAATATAAATTCAAAATTTTTGAGGGATGTAGTTTTCTACATCCCTTTGTTTTAAGTTAGGTTTCATAGCTATTGTCAAATTAGCCAGAACATTCCTCAGACAAAGACGTCCCTATCGTCAGTATTGCAATATTTGCTTTAGGATTAGAGTACACAAAAGGTTAGAGTTTTCACCCCTATGAAATCGATCGCCCCCAGCAACGGCATATATTTGGGATTGTCATGCGCGATTGCCTCACTTGTGAGTTTTTCCATCCCTTTATCCATAGACTTGGCAGCATCGGCCCAAACAGTACAAACTACCAACATTATTCCCCTAGAACCTGTAAGACCAAGCTTATGGTGGATGGTACAGCGCCTAGAGGATGGATGGGTTGATGACCTAGCGATCGATCCCGATGCCAAAAGGGTTGTGATTACGGTGAATCGATCGCGTTGGTTTGCCGCTGACTATATTCGCAGGTATGAATTTCTCTATAAGCTCGGAAACACCGCCCAAGAAGATGCTTATGGTGTGTTATTGAAAGATAACAGAAACAATAAGTTGGCTGAGTACATCGTCATCAACGATCGCTGGCAAATGGAACCTAAATCTTTAGGTGCAGTGCCATTTCGTGTAAATTCGCCGAATCCGTATCAAACTCGATAGATAATGACAGGAAAGGGAATCTCCGCATAGGTTTTGAAGGTGTTAAATTTGGACTTAAATTTGGAAGTAAAACGTGTTGGGGTTATTGGTGGTGGTCAGTTGGCTTGGATGATGGCGATCGCCGCAAAGCCGATCCATCTGCAATTGGCTATACAGGCTGGAAGTCAAGAGGATTCATCGGTAAGAGAAGCCGATCGCGTGATTTTGGGTGCAGTCGATGATTTCGTCGCCACTGAGAAATTGGCAGCATTGAGCGATGTCATCACCTTTGAGAATGAATTCGTCAATATTGAGAAGCTTCAGAAACTCGCAAGCCAAGGCGTAAAATTCTTACCCAGCCTAGAGACGCTAACAACTTGCGTAGATAAATATTTGCAACGACTGCATTTTCAGCAACAGGGCATTCCTACACCCAAGTTTTTTCAAGTAGAAAGTGACGCAGAGCTTTTATCAGCCGCGCGATCGCTGGGCTATCCGATCGTGCTGAAGGCAAGACGACATGGTTATGATGGCAAGGGCACATGGGTAGTAAAATCCGAATCTGAGCTACTAGAAGCTTGGACAAGCATGGCAAAGGCAGCAGCGATTTTAGAAGAATTTGTTCCGTTTGAGCGAGAGCTAGCCACCATTGCAGTCAGATCGGAATCTGGAGAAGTAGCCATCTATCCTGTCGTAGAAACAGAGCAAGAAAATCAGGTGTGTCGGCGCGTGCTTGCTCCCGCTCGAATCCAGCCAAGCGTAGCAGCACAAGTGGAAGCGATCGCGAAAACAATGTTGACCAGTTTGAATGCGATCGGGGTATTTGGGATAGAATTCTTTCTCACCCATGACGGTAAAGTCAGTGTGAATGAAATCGCACCACGCACGCATAACTCAGGGCATTACACAATCGAAGCCTGTGCTACTTCTCAGTTTGAGCAATTGTTGCGGATTGTCAGTGGAATGCCCTTAGGCAGTGTCGCCATGACAAGTCCCGTGGCAGTGATGGTTAATCTTTTAGGATTTGAAGATAAGGTTTCTGATTATGCCTCGCAGCGCCAAGCCTTAGCACAACTTCCGAATACTCACGTTCACTGGTATGGCAAACCCCAGTCTAAGGTCGGTCGCAAATTAGGTCACGTTACAGTTTTGGCTGAAACTTACGCACAGGGGCTTGAAATTAGCGATCGCGTCAACCAAATCTGGCGATAATTTCCATACATAACGTCAGTTTGGGATAAGAAAACCTGAAACGCTATACATCCCAAGGATCCCCCCCAGCCCCCCTTGAAAAAAGGGGGGAGAACTCACTTGTCCCCCTTTTTCAAGGGGGATGCCCGATAGGGCAGGGGGATCAAACCTCTCGGTTCCAGCAAGTCGGCTTGATTTGTTCCGAAATCCTTAACCCGAACTCAGGTTACATATTTTCTTTGTTAACGCTACCAATCCCAGCATCTTTTGATACTGGGATCGGCTTTGTGGTGGGTGAAATGATTGCCCGCCAAGTGTCATAGCCAACAAGCAAAAAAATGGGTCGCCCGGGATTCGAACCCGGAACTAATCGGTTAAAAGCCGAGTACTCTACCATTGAGTTAGCGACCCGCGCGATTTGCTAGTGTAGCACAAGTTTATGCAATAACACCAGTCAAACTAAAAGGTCTTGCTTCGGTAATTTGCAAATTGAGGATTTGCCCAATTAATCCTGCAAACTGTGACTCCGATAGTCCCGAATTTTCTAGAAATACCAGACGATTGCCACGCGTACGTCCCATGAGCTGTTTGGCATTTTTAGGGTTAACGCTTTCGATCAAAACCGACTCTTTGCGCCCCAGATAGCGCTGCGATCGCTCTGCTGCCTTTTGGTTCACCACATGATTGAGCCTTTGCAAGCGATCGCTCTTGACTTCTTCACTGAGTTGGTTGTCCCACAATGCCGCAGGCGTACCAGGTCGTGGTGAATAGGCAGCCGTATTCACCAGATCGAAGCTAATCTCTTCTACCATCCGCACCGTATTTTCAAACTGCGCCTCGGTTTCACCAGGGAAAGCCACGATCGCATCGGCACTGATCGAGGCATCGGGCATAATTTCGCGGATCGAATCGATAATGCGGCGATATTTCTCTTGGGTATAGCCCCGTGCCATCGCCTTAAGCACATCGTTATCGCCCGACTGAAACGGAATATGAAAATGTTCGCAAACTTTAGGCAACTCGGCACAGGCCTTAATCAGACGCGGACTAAAGTAACGAGGATGACTGGTGGCAAAGCGAATGCGCTCAATACCCTCAACATCGTGAATAAAGTAGAGCAGATCGGTGAGCGTAATTTTACCCCCCACCCCAGCACCCACCCCACCGGGGGGCAGGTCGCGCCCATAGGCGTCAATATTTTGTCCCAGCAACGTGATTTCTTTGTAGCCCTGCGCTGCTAGAGACAATACTTCTTGGCGAATTACTTCGGGGGTGCGAGATTGCTCTTTACCGCGTACGGCGGGCACGATGCAGTAAGTGCAGGACTCATTACACCCATAAATTACATTTACCCATGCTGCGATCGTGCTGTTTCGTCTTGGTTTGGTGATGTCTTCTTCAATATAGGCTTCTTCGGTAGCAGCGACTTGGTTGCCATTAAAGACTTGGGTTAAGAGGTCTTCAAGACGATTGACATGTTGAGGCCCCATCACTAAATCTAGTTCTGGTACGCGCCGCAACAGCGCTTCACCTTCCTGCTGTGCCACACATCCAGCCACGACAAGGGTGAGATTGGGGTTTGCATGTTTGCGTTTTACCTGTCTGCCCAGATAGGAATATACTTTTTGCTCGGCATTATCGCGAATGCTGCAAGTGTTATACAAAATTAGGTCTGCTGTCTCCGCTTCATCGGTGGCGGTATAACCCATATTTTCTAGGACACCTGCCATGCGTTCCGAGTCTGCCTTATTCATCTGACAGCCAAAGGTGACAATGTGATATTTCTGGCGATCGCGCTCAGTTTTGGCTAAATTTGTGGCTGAGGTCGGCAGTTGGGTGGCAGTCATAGGGAATATCGCACTAAGATGTTGGGGTAAAACGCTGGAATCCACTTGGAAGTATTCCATTTTACAACAGTTGCAAGTGGTGAAAGGTTTAGAATCAATATACTAAATACAAACTCATACCAAATTTAATTGCCTTTTTGAAAGATCGTGATTTGAGTTTCGTACAGAGCACAATCTTTCAATTTAGCAATTCCAAGTTTTTTACTTAAAGTACCTATGCATAATTCTAGACTGGAAGCCAAACTGAACCAACTGCGGCAAATATTTGCAGAATCACAAAAAGTTTTGATTGCTTACTCTGGGGGCATTGATAGCACCTTGGTGGCAAAGATTGCTTTTGATGTGCTGGGCGATCGCGCTTTAGCCGTTACAGCAAATTCTCCTTCGCTATTGCCCTCCGATCTAGAAGCGGCAAAGTCTCAGGCACAACATATTGGCATTCCCCACCAAATTGTCATGACCGCTGAGATGGAGAATCCTAACTACACATCAAATCCTGTCAACCGCTGTTATTTTTGCAAAAGCGAACTCCACGACACGCTCAAACCCCTAGCCAAGTCCCTCGATTATGATTATGTGGTGGACGGTCTGAATGCTGACGATCTCAAGGACTATCGCCCCGGTATTGCCGCTGCTAAAGAGCGAGGCGTGCGATCGCCACTTGCCGAAGTGGAAGTCAGTAAGTTAGAAGTAAGAATTCTCTCGCAATATTTAGGACTGCCTTGGTGGAATAAACCTTCGCAACCTTGTCTGAGTTCTCGGTTCCCCTATGGAGAAGAAATTACGATCAAGAAACTCCATCGCGTAGGGAATGCCGAACAATATCTCAGAGACATGGGCTGGTTAGGAGATATAAGGGTGCGATCGCTCGAAGATACTGCCAAAATCGAAGTTCCCTTAGATCGAATTGCTGATTTTGTCACAACCATAAAATTAACGGAACTCACAGAGGCTTTTCGCACCTTTGGGTTTAAGACGATTACCCTCGATCTCGAAGGCTTTCGGAGTGGCAAACTCAATGATGCGATTTTACAACGAGAAGCCATCTCTAGCATTTAATCATACGTTAGGCTCTGTGAGAGTCTGATCTTCTTCAGATACCTGTCGATCTACTTCAATGGATACCTGTTTCAGCGTTTCTTGAAGCACATCCAAAACAACTTGTGGATCTGTGGCTTGCTGCATCATTTCGGCTTCAAGATCGTAGCGATTTTGCACGTTGGGTAGATCGACACGCAATTCTTCCACCAGCGCAATCAGTTTGGCGATCTTTTGCTCGGTGAGCAGATTCAGTTGCAAGATCAAATGCGATCGCTCGTTGTCGAGTTTTTCCTGACGGGTTTGATAAATCAGGACACCCGTGGAAATCAGCAGTGCCGCCACATCAATTCCCTGCTCGTGTAAATTAAACAGAGGAAATTCCCAATCCAAAAGACCAACATTCGCCAAATAACTATAGATACTCCAAACCGTGAAGAATACAAGTTCTGCATAGAGAAACCATGGCTGACCAAAAGCCGTAGCGATCGTTTCTACAAGGCGATGATGTCCTGGAATATTTTGTTCTTGCTGAGCTTGAAGCCCAATAATTGTCTCAATATTTTTCTGAACCTGCTCTGGTAATTGGTTCATAGCTTCATCTATCCTTATACTTTTTCACTTGAACTCCACCACAACTACACTCCGCACCCTGTTGTAGATGCGGAGCGCTTTTGTAGCATGCATGGGGAGAAATGAGATTACTTCTGCGGTATCCACACAGATACAGAGCCAGCATTACATCGAAATTCTCCCCAGCCCTCGTCATTGGTTGTAATCGGTTCTTTGACATGCTCGGTGATATCAATGTAGGTGCGATTGGGTTGCCCAACTTCCATAGACTTACTCCCATTATCCCCATTACTCAAGATCACTGCCATGCTACCTGCATGTTCTTCGTCTCCCAGTCTTGTCCAACCCACTGTATTGGCATGATCGAAATAATCATACTGGTCACCGTAGGCATAGGTCTGCCGCACAAGTAAGAATTTGTCGATCAGTTCGCGATGACTATCTAACCAAATTTCGTACTCATTGCCATCGTTCCCATTATCTTTGTAGTACGCACCGTAATAGTCAGCGTAGAAAATGCAGGGATATCCTTCGCGACGCAGTAGGATTAAGGCATAGGCGAGGGGCTTAAACCAAGCTTCAACCACTGATTCCAGCGATTGTAAAGGCTGCGAATCATGGTTATCAACCAGCGTTACTGCTAGGGCGGGCTGTTGTTGTACGAGGGTATTGTCAAAAATTTGGCGGAGGTCGTAATTATTGCCTGACTTGCTGGCAATTTGGAAGTTTAAATGTAGCGGTGCATCAAACAGGCTCACCTTCCCATTGGTGGTTTCGATAAAGCTGTGGAGAGCCTCGACTTCATAGGACCAGTATTCGCCTACGGCAAATAAATCGCGTTGGGCATGGTTGCGTTCGTGTTCGATCCATTCTTGAAAAAAATGCGCGGATACATGTTTGACGGCATCAAATCGGAAACCATCAACACCCGTCGTATCGAGATACCACTCACCCCAGTATTTCAACTCACCACAGACTTCAGGGTGAGACATATCTAAATCACAACCCATAAGATAGTCAAAATTGCCTTTCTCTAAATCGACATTGCGATCGAACTCCTTCCCTTTGAGTAGGTAAACGGCATTTTCTCCTTCGTTATAGGCGTTGTAGTCGATCGCATCAAAATGCCACCAATGCCACTTCATGCTGGAATATTGCTCGCCGCGACCGGGGAAGTTGAAATGCGTCCAAGCTTTGATGGTTTGATACTCGCCGATTGGAGCATTGCGATTTTCAGGATCGAAGGGTGTGGCTTCGACTTCTTCTGCTTCATCTGCACCGAGCTTATGATTGAAGACAACATCGGCGTAGACGCTGATACCCGCAGCCTGTGCCACCTTAATCGCATGGAGGTATTCTGCTTTTGTACCATATTTCGTTCGCACCGATCCCTTTTGGTCAAACTCACCAAGATCGAATAAATCGTAGACTCCATAGCCGACATCGTAACCACCGCTTAAACCTTTGTATGCTGGAGGCAGCCACACGGAGGTAATTCCAATCTTAGCCAAATCTTTAGCGGTCTCTGCTAGCTGGTTCCACAGGCTGCCATCTGGTGGCACATACCAATGGAAATATTGCATCATAACGCCATTAGGTTCAGACATAAAACGGTTCTCCTACGAAGAAATTACAGTGATTAATTCTTTGAGTCGCACGCTCAGTCGCCTACGATCTGAATTGTACAGGGCGATCGCACGGGTTTCTTTGCCTTTTTTAAAATCTATCTTAAGAATGACCCACACCACAGAAAATCACACAGCATTCTTCTCAGATTGGGGATGCTCTTGGCCACACTTGAGAGTCAGCTTTTCTTAGAATCCCTTCGTAAAGAACGTAAATCTACTTCCGCAATTCCTCAATCCCGATGCTGTATCGATCTGCATCTCGAAAACCAGAACTTCCAAAGTTGTCCTCGATCTCTAGAAATATCTTCCTTAATTCAGCATAGCCGTACATTCTAAAATCAACTTTTGGTTGATCAAAGCATAGGGCTGAAGTTCTAAGACGCGGCGAAAAGCTTTGATGGCAGACATATAGTCACCGAGGGCGGCATAGCATAATCCCATCCCGTGAATCGCGCCAAAATGGATAGGATTGAGTTCGATCACATGTTGACAATCTTTGAGCGATTTTTGATATTTACCCAAGGTGTAATAGAGGACAGCACGACGATTCCAAGCTTCCGAAAAATCGGGTTGGTCGTTGATTAATTCTGTGAGTAAATCTTCTGCCCTTCTAGTTTCGCCCTGCTCTAATAGGGTTTGACTCTGCCGAATTAGATCGAGTCCATAATCACCCTTTTGCATAAACCAAATTTGCCAAAGTTCCTGAGTTGCCTGCGTGCGAATGTCCTCATCTTCGCTCTTTAAATCTTTTAATAAAGAATCAATAGGTGGCTGACTCATCGCGGTAATGGCTCTAGTCAATGACTAGGTGAGGGCTGTTGTTTGACTGTTCTCTCCTTAGATGATGCTACAACATGAGCGTAACATCGTTATCGGCAGGGGGGGAATCGCTAAAGGCTTCAAAGTAAGTGCGTAGGTAAGGTGGAAACTCAGGAAAGCTAAACTTAGCATCCCCATTCGCTAGATCCGCCCAAAAATAGCGTAGCTGAGGCATGAGCGTTTCAGCTACTTCTAAAGATAGATTTAGTGGCGGCTGGGTCAAAAGCTTTCGGACAAAGGGGTAAGAGCGATCGCCCATCCACTCCCTCGAAAAATGCTGTAAATCGGGCTGTTGCGGGAGCGATCGCACTCGAAAAGACTGGACATTTAGCCTTGTAGCCTGTTCGCTTTGCTCGTAGGTCAGGACGCGATAGGGATGAGGATAGCTGATCAGCGAGCCTGTGGTGATTTCATAAAAACCATAGCGATCGCTCCAAGCAATATCCTGAACATGTAAGTGACCTGTAAATACCAATTGCACGCCCGCTTGTTGCAGCAACTCACAAAAAGGCTCAGGATCGTCAAGTAGATAGCGCTGCCCCAGTGGATTTTTTGACTGATTGGGCATATGTTCCAAAATATTGTGGTGGATCGTCACCAAGGTCAATTGGGCAGAGCGATCAGCAAGGATGGTTTTAAGCCAATCAAACTGTTCGCGATCGAGCCAACCAATCTGCTTACCATTGTCATCAAACCAATTGGAATTTAGCCCAATCAAACGCACGCCCGGTAAAATTTCCTGCGCGTAATAGAGCTGGTTCTCGGGCTGATGGTCGTAGCCAAATTTTTGATAGTGGGGCGTAAATCGTTTGAAACAATCGGGGGTGGACAAATCGTGATTGCCGGGAATGACATAGACAGGGTAGGGCAATTGTGCCAAGCGATTCGCCAGCCAAGCATGATTTTCAGCTTCGCCATGTTGGGTCAGATCGCCGGGTAAGAGCAAAAAATCTAGGTCAAAATGCGATAAATGGTCTAAAACCACCTCTAGAGCAGGAATGCTGAACTCAACTAGATGAAATCGCCCAGGGTGCTCGTAAATCGTACTAGGTAAGGCAATATGTAAATCCGAAGCGATCGCAAACTTAAAACTCAGTCCCATAATTTAATCAATCAAAGAGGTCATAATATTTAAAACTCCTAAGCAAATCATGAAGGGATGCCTTGAGTCACAGGAGACGAATCACACATAACTGAATCATAAGTCTCAACAAGGCTAAGTAGCAAGGCGCGATCGGTACACAGCTATTAGCTGTTAATTGAGTCATACGAACTGTTAGCTTTTTTGCAAGCTTTACGATTTCTGGGTTTGAGAATTCGGGCGATCTAAACCGATCTAAAATAGGCGTTATTTATTAGGCTCGGATATGACTCAGTTCTTTCAGTTTGAAGCTGACTTTGTGGAATCTTTGCGTTGTATTCCCATGCAAGTGAGATTTAAACTCGATACCTGTGGCATCAAACTCAAACTGCAACATTGGCACCAATTTACTACAGCCCAGCGTCAAACCTTGGTTGACCTACCCTGCGAACGGGAAACAGAAATCTTTAACTATCGTTCCCTATTAAGAACTTGGGTATTGGAATATTCAGGCACTTACCCTAGTGAGTTAGAGATTGCGAGCAATCCTGATTGGCTCAATGCGACGACTATTCCCGAAAGCGTACATCTAAAATCCCTAGAAGTAGGGCACACAATTCGCTTAGAACAATGGCTGGCGTTAAGCCCGTTGCAAAGATTTGCCCTCATCAAGCTCAGTAGTTCTAACCATGAGAACAGCAATTTTTTCCCCGCGTTAGAAGAATTCCATCTATCTCAAACTTAACAATCTTTAGTCTTTCACTGAGCGATGTTGGGGCTGAAAGGAAGATCGACAAAGAGAGTGATTAGGATTTGCACTGGGTTCCGAATCACTCGTCGAAGTAACTGCAATGGAAGGGAATTAGACCGAACTATAGCGCTTTCGTCGGAAGCTGCGTTACAACGGCTTCAACTGTAGCTGTTTGCTTTTCTCGATCGACTGACGCGATCGCCCAGCGTAGGGGTTCGCCTTGTTTAGAGATTTCCTCAGCGATCGCTTTCACTAAGTCAGGCTTTGCTTCGTTTAGGTCAATTTCAGCCGTAATAAAATGTGTAGTCATAGGGATAAATTTACTCAAGGTTAAGACGCAATCTTGAGAACGATCATAGTACAAGCGATCGCCAAAAAATTAGCAGGAAAGTTTTGGTGAAAGACGTATGATAGAAATCTCTGAGCTTTCTATTCCTCAAGCATGGTTCGATAGGCAAGGTTGACAGACATGATGCAGCAACGTCTCGACCAAAGGCAAGATCGCAAAAGCCTCGATCTTTTAAGTTCGTCTTCTCATGTAGGTTTAGAGCTAAGTTCTGTGCCTACTTGTGATGATGCGGTTTTAGGCGATCGCCCGCCTGCTAAAAGTTTTAGAAATCCTGCCGTTCTAGGGGGCAGAGCAGGTGCAAAACAAAGATTTCACGCACGCTATGCTGCGGGGGAACGGAACTTTAGCGATGAGGATCTAAGCGGTTTCGATCTGAGTTTCTTCGATCTCACTGCCGTAAACCTAGCCAACACAAATCTTTCAGAGGCTATTTTCTGTCATGCCAATCTCCAAGATGCCAATCTCAGCTTTGCCAATTTAAAAAATGCCAATCTTGCCCATACCAACTTGAGTAAGAGCGATCTGCGGCGTGCCAACTTAAGTGGCGCCAACCTGAGTCAAGCAAATTTTTACTCAGCAAAGTTATTGATGGCTGATTTGAGCTATGCCAATCTCAGTAACGCTCATATCCGTGAGACCCAACTCTTTCTTGCCAATCTTAGTAACGTTAACCTTAAGGGCGCTGAAATTAGAGATATTGACCTCAGTAACATTAATTTGAGCGATGCCAAACTAAGAGATCTCGACCTCTGCGATCTCAATCTCAGTGGTGCTAATCTCAAAAATGCCGATCTGAGTAATGCCAACCTACGGCGAACCAATTTTACCCATGGGATTTTAGATGAAGCCAAACTCTGGTTTGCCGATCTGAGTAATGCCGATCTGAGTGATGTGAGCTTTCAAAATGCCAATCTGCTTGATGCCGATCTCAGAGACAGTCTACTTACCCGTGCCAACTTTCAGAATGCCAATCTGTTTGATGTCAATTTTGAAGGAGCGGTGGGCTTGACCGTCAAGCAAATTAAAGCGGCATCAAATTGGGAAAAAGCCTACTACGACTATAATTTTCGCCAGTTGCTCAATCTGTCGTCAAAAGGATAAACAAAATGATTCAAGATCCTCTTTAACTTAAGACGCGATCGATGCTATTCTATGTTTTGTCCAATTTTTACAGATGGCGAGCGTAGCCAAGTGGTTAAGGCAGTGGTTTGTGGTACCACCATCCGTGGGTTCAAGTCCCATCGTTCGCCCTTTTGGGGATAATATTCCCAGCAAACACAAAAACGAATATAGGGGTAATGCTCCTATGTTTGGTCTATGGGTTTGGGAAAATACATAGGGCTTACCCGACAGTTTCATTAGCTTGTGTTTCCTCTACAAGTTGGTTAAGCTGACTGCTGGTTGCTGACCACTCATCGCTTAATAATTATGGAAGAATCTTTTATTCGACAGCTAGTTTGGTTAGATTTTCGCCTTGCTTTGATATTCACAGTTTTTTTGCCCTTGGTTCTTTTAATCTGGGCATTTAAAGCAAAATCTAAGGCAATCCAGCGATCGCTGATTATTTACTGGCGAGTGGCAAGCTTATTAGCAATTACGGTCTATATGATGATAGGCAGCCTACCCATTAGTTTTCTAGCAGGGTTAGTTGCTAGGATCTTGATTCCAGTTTCCCTTTGGTTTTGGGAAGATCTCAATGAAGACATCAATGCCATGCGAAGTAGCCTAAAACCACTCTACAAAGCTTGGCGATGGGCTGTTACCACCTATTGCGCGATCGGTGCTGGTATCAGTCTTGTATTCTCTAACTGCGCTTTTGCCCCCTTTGAGAAACAGAGCAGTATTTGCAAGATTTGGTTTGAGCCACCGCTTGGCTATAAAGATATTTTTCATCATGGGATTGAGCCTGAGAAGTTAGCCTTCTTTGGCATTGTTGGTCTAATTGTCTATGGTCTTTACCTTGCTGCTTTTGTGGCATTTAGCCTACCCAAGCAAGGTCGTATCGCTTTTCGAGAATAGAAGAAGCTTCTCATTGTTTCTGCCGCTTAAGCGAATCGCTTAGCCCATATAGCAATCCTCGATGATTTTTGCGTAGAAGCAATTCACGAATTGTCCCTACAGGTCTAATAAAAAATCCGCATTCCCCTTAAGGATGAATGCGGATTTTTTGTCTATGGAATGTAACTTAGCTTGAAGGAATTAACTTAAAACAAGCCCAAGGTTAGAGACTTAGCGATCGGCATGGCTGCTCCGATACCCAAATAGATCGTAAACAAAGTACCGAACAAAAAGGCGGTCATTGCTACTGGACGACGGAAGGGATTTTGGAACTTGTTCACATTCTCGATGAAGGGAATTAAGATCAAGCCCAAGGGAACAGCAGACATCAAGACAACCCCTAGCAATTTGTTAGGAACTGTACGCAGGATTTGGAATACTGGATACAAATACCACTCAGGCAAAATTTCTAAGGGCGTTGCAAATGGATTTGCAGGTTCGCCAATCATGGCAGGGTCTAGAACTGCTAGACCGGTGCAAAGAGCGATCGAACCTGTAATTACCACTGGGAAGATATAAAGCAAATCGTTTGGCCAAGCGGGTTCACCGTAGTAGTTGTGACCCATGCCCTTTTCTAGCTTGGCTCTTAAAATGGGATCGTTTAGATCGGGTAGCTTTTCAATTTTTGACATAAAGCAGCTTTTAGTGATTAGAGGAAAATGGCAAACGATAAGGACGAGTTACAAAGGTCCTGAAATACCTTGCTTGCGAATCATGAGGAAGTGAGCCAACATGAATACGGCAATCAACCAAGGAAGTACAAAGGTGTGCAGGCTATAGTAACGAGTCAAAGTACCTTGACCGACGCTTGCGCCACCACGTAATAGTTCGGTAATTGTCCCACCCACAATAGGAATGGCTTCAGGTACGCCAGAAACGATTTTCACAGCCCAGTAGCCAACTTGATCCCAAGGTAAGGAATATCCAGTTACGCCAAAAGAGACGGTCAATACTGCCAAGATTACGCCAGTTACCCAAGTCAGTTCACGGGGTTTCTTAAAGCCACCTGTGAGGTAAACGCGGAAAACATGCAGGATCATCATTAGCACCATCATGCTAGCAGACCAACGATGGATGGAACGAATCAGCCAACCAAAGTTAACATCGGTCATGATGTAACGGACTGAGTCAAAGGCTTCAGCTACAGTTGGTCTGTAGTAAAAGGTCATGGCAAAGCCAGTAGCAAACTGAATTAAAAAGCAGGTGAGCGTAATCCCGCCCAAGCAATAGAAGATGTTGACATGGGGAGGCACGTATTTACTGGTTACGTCCTCGGCGAGCGCCCCAATTTCAAGGCGTTCGTCAAACCATTCGTAAACTTTACTCATGAATTTTCTAAGAACCTAAGATTGCTTAACGAGAATATTTATTGTTGTTGTTGTAATTGTAAGATATTTTAATACTTCTCAAGATCCCCGCCAAGTAAAGTCAAGCATTTGTTCAGACAAGAGCGGACAAAAGCACAGGCTGTTTTCAGTAGATTTTTACCAAAGCAATCCTAAATTTAGTTGGCATTAAGTTGTCATTAAATTTGTAGCGCAGGCATCTTGACTGCACAACCTAAAAATCCAAACGACAATTCACAAACAATTAAGGCTGCGATCGCTCGCTATTCTGAATTTGTTCTAGCTCCGATTGGATGCGGTGCAATGCTCTTTGAGCCACGTACTTACAGCATTGGCGATCGCACCGTCGCTCACATCTTCAGGTGGGGCATTGCTGATGCGGGTAAATGCCATAGATAAGCGCCAGCCTAGCTTCGTGTCAGAAATAAATAACCAGTAGGCGCGTTGGGAGGTCTCGACCTTGCCTGGCTGCCTTTCGAGCACAGAGAAAAATACCTGTTGCGGATCGTTTGGACTGGGACTGCGATCTTTGGCAAGAGGCAGGGGTTCGAGTTCGGGCAAGCTGACGGTGATAATTTGTCGCTTAAAGCCCAAGCGCGTGTAGGTGCGGGTGAGATAACTGGGTAAGTCTTTGGCGATCGCCTTTGAAAGCGTTTTCAGTTCGCTGGGACAAATTTTGGGGACGGGCTGGGCGATCGCTGGCGAAAGTCCAAAGTGCAAAGTTCCTAGACTTAAGCAGGCGATCGCGATACGTTGCAGGATTGTGGGTCGAATCACGCTTTATCTAAGGGATTGGATGGTGAAGACGCGATCGGATTTTATCGCATTTTTCTATGTACATTTGCTAGCGTGCATTTACTCAGCAATTCTCATTGCGACTATTCTGAAGAGGCTGGGTGAAATTAAGCTAAAAATCCCATAATCAGCATTGCAGTGCGATCGCCCTGCTCGAAGGAGTTCTAGCTGCACTGTCAAAATAAAGTTAGCGGTTATCGATGATATAAAGCTAAAGGTATCCATTATCCATAAGCCATGGCAGACGATAAAATCGAAGATTTTCATAACTATGAAGATTTTCTGCAAGATCTGAAAGAGCGTATCCGCACAGCGCAAGTACGGGCAGCACTAGCTGTAAATCGAGAATTGGTGATGCTGTACTGGCAAATCGGATGTGACATTCTCAGTCGCCAGCAACAGCAAGGCTGGGGTGCGAAGATCATCGAAAAGTTATCCAAAGATTTGCAACAAGAGTTCCCCGATATAAAAGGGTTTTCGTCGCGAAATCTCAAGTACATGAGGACTTTTGCCGAAGCTTATCCTGACGAGCAAATAGTGCAACAGGCTGTTGCACAAATTCCTTGGGGGCATAATGTACGCATTTTAGACAAGGTAAAAAGCACTCAAGAACGCCTTTGGTACATACAATCAACCTTTGAGTATGGCTGGAGCCGTAATGTTCTTGAGCATCAGATTGAGAGCGATCTATATCATCGGCAAGGCAAAGCAACCACGAATTTCGATCGCGCCTTACCTCAATCTCAGTCTGACCTAGCTAACCAACTGCTCAAAGACCCATATTCGTTCGACTTCCTGTGTCTGAGCGAGGATGTAAAAGAGCAAGACTTGGAACGCTCGCTCATCGAGCATATCCGTAAATTTCTACTGGAGTTGGGTCTGGGATTTGCTTTTCTGGGTAGTCAATATCCGATTGAAGTCAGCAACAAAGAATATCGGCTGGATTTGCTTTTCTACCATGTCAAGTTGCATTGCTATGTGGTGATCGAATTGAAAGCAGTTGAGTTTGAACCTGAATTTTCGGGCAAGATGAATTTTTACGTTGCCGTAGTGGACAGCCTGCTGCGATCGCCTCAAGACGAACCAACCATCGGCATTATTCTCTGCAAGTCAAAGGAAAAGACAATTGTTGAGTTTGCCCTTCAGGGAATGCAGACACCGATAGGAGTTTCCACTTATCAGATGCCCAAGCATTTGCAAGATAACCTGCCAACCATAGAGCAACTGGAAGCCGAACTGGAGACAATTATAGATAATGCTTCCGAGTCTGACATCAGCTTGAATTCCAAGCTGAGTGACAGGAATTAGGTTGCCTCAGTTGTGAAATCCTGAACGAAGATATCAGCTTTTCAAGAACTTCTATTGCGACCATTCTCAATATTTTGGATGAAATTAAGCCAAAATTTCCATCATGAGAATTGCAGGCGATCGCCACAGATCGCAGCTAGTTGTTGATATCTTGATATCATAGTAATTTCAGACACTCTTGTCCTTAATTCGTGTGGTTGCGTGGATTCACTAAACCTTGATCAACTTTTTCCGTTTTCATTAGATCAGTTTCAGCTAGACGCGATCGCTGCACTTAACGCGGGCAAATCTGTTGTGGTCTGCGCGCCTACAGGTTCGGGCAAAACCCTGATTGGCGAATATGCGATCTTTAATGCCCTGACCAGTGGCAATCGGGTACTCTACACCACCCCGCTTAAGGCACTATCAAACCAAAAGCTACGAGATTTTCGCGAACAATTTGGCACAGAGAATGTGGGTTTGCTTACGGGCGATCTTTCCATCAATCGCGAAGCGCCGATCTTGGTGATGACAACCGAGATCTTTCGCAACATGCTCTACGGTACGCCGATCGGAGAAGTTGGTACATCGATGACGGGTGTGAGCGTGGTGGTACTAGATGAATGCCACTACATGAACGATCGCCAGCGCGGCACTGTTTGGGAAGAATCGATCATCTATTGCCCTACGGATGTCCAGCTTGTGGCACTTTCTGCCACAGTTGCCAACAGCCAACAACTCACAGAATGGATTGGCAAAGTGCATGGTGAGACAGCACTGATCTATTCCGATTTTCGACCTGTGCCTTTACAACATTTCTTTTGCCATCCCAAAGGATTTTTCCCGCTGCTGGATGACTCGGGCAAAAAAATTAACCCGCGACTCAGACCCACGGATGTCAAGTCTAAGGTGGCAGCTTCTAGGGAAAAACCTGCCAGAGATAAAAACGGTAAGCCGATTCGTCAAGAAGCCGCGAGTATTGGTGCAGTGGTCACCCATTTGCGCCAAAGGGATATGCTGCCTGCGATTTACTTTATTTTTAGTCGCAAAGGTTGCGATCAAGCCGTAACCGAGTTAGGAAATTTCTCTCTCGTCAATGATGCTGAAGCAGCCCAACTCAAAACCCAAATTGATGCATTTTTGCAAGCCAATCCTGATATGGGGCGATCGGGACAGATCGCGGCGCTCTATCGAGGCATTGCCGCACACCACGCAGGAATTTTACCCGCATGGAAAGGTTTGGTAGAAGAGTTATTTCAGCAAGGCTTAATCAAGGTGGTGTTTGCCACAGAGACGCTGGCAGCGGGAATTAATATGCCAGCGCGGACGACGGTGATCTCTAGTTTGTCTAAACGAACCGATCGCGGTCATCGCCTACTCACAGCCTCCGAGTTTTTGCAAATGGCAGGACGGGCAGGACGGCGAGGCATGGATACGGTTGGATATGTCGTCACTGCCCAGACACCGTTTGAAGGCGCTAAAGAAGCAGCTTACTTGGCTGTTGCCGAGGCAGATCCTCTGATCAGTCAATTTACGCCTAGCTATGGCATGGTGATGAACTTGCTCCAGACCCATAGCCTCGATCAAGCTAAGGAATTAATCGAGCGCAGCTTTGGACAGTACCTCGCCGATCTCGCCCTAGCCCCCCAGATTCAAAACCTCGATCTGGTCGAGTCGGAAGCCAAACGCTTAGAGCAAGAATTGACGGGCGTGGATTTGAACCTTTTAGAAGGGTACGAAAAATTACGCGATCGCCTGCGCGAAGAAAGGCGATTGCTGAGAATTTTAAGCCAACAGGCCGAAGAACAAAGATTGCACGATCTCGCCACCTATATTCCCTATATTCTGACGGGCACGACGCTCACGCTTAACTTGGCGCATCGATTGGCAAAGGGTGGCCCCATTTCTGCTGTCTTAGCGGCAAAGGTTCAAGGATCGGGGCAATTTCCTTGGTTGGTGTGTTTGGGGCAAGACAATCGTTGGTATGTCGTTACCTATAAAGATGTCATCCTTTTGGGCGAAAGCATCACCGATCTAGAACTTACCTATCCCCCTGACTTGATACTCAAGCCCAATCAAGTGCTCAAGGGTGACGAGCAAAGCCAAGCGATCGCCGAGAAAATTCCCACCCTCGTCATGCCCGAGCCGCCCCCCGAAGTCCTGCAACAAGAGGCGAAATATTTAAGTTTAGAAACGCGATTGTCAGAACATCCTGCGACGAAGTGGAGCGATCGCGCCAGTATTACCAAAAAAGTGACAAAACTAGAGCAATTGCAAAGACAGCTCGAATTTCAGCGCAATGTTGTAGGCGAAAGGCGACAGCAATATTGGCAAGAGTTTCTCAGCCTCGTCAAGATTTTAGAGAGTTTTGGTTGTCTCAAAGATGTGGATCCAACGGACGCAGGTAAGGTGGTGGCAGCCTTACGTGGCGAAAATGAGCTTTGGTTAGGTTTGGCATTGTTATCGGGCGAACTCGATGAATTAGCCCCCCACCATTTAGCCACCGTCTGCGCTGCCCTCGTGACCGAAAATAGCCGACCGGACAGTTGGACAGATTTTGGACTGTCCCCCGATGTCGAAGAAGCCTTGGGTAATTTACGCGGAATCAGGCGACAACTGTTTCAACTGCAAAGACGACATCAAGTGGTGATCCCGATTTGGCTGGAATACGAGCTTGTGGGGCTGATCGAGCAATGGGCGTTGGGCATCGAGTGGGTCGAGCTATGTCGCCATACCAGTTTG
Organism: Tumidithrix elongata BACA0141; assembly: GCF_036349135.1. Taxonomy (NCBI): domain Bacteria; kingdom Bacillati; phylum Cyanobacteriota; class Cyanophyceae; order Pseudanabaenales; family Pseudanabaenaceae; genus Tumidithrix; species Tumidithrix elongata. The sequence continues at coordinate 30,868 of NZ_JAZBJZ010000014.1, read as the reverse complement.
GATGAAGGGGATGTGGTGAGAATTGCAAGACGTACCCTCGATCTTTTGTCTCAAATCCCCCATGTGCCTGGCCTGCCCGAGCAACTTTACCAAAATGCAAGACGCGCCACTCAGCTTATAGACCGCTTCCCCGTGAATGAGGTAATTTAGCCTTAGTCGTTGTTTAGACGATTTTTTAGCAAATTTTAGGATTTGGATCTGAATTTGGTACGATCGAGAGGGGCGAAACACACAGATTTTGGGTAAGTTTATTTAAGGCTTTATAGAAGATCGAAGAACGTTTTCACTATTGTGAAATTAAGGTGTAGTTTTAAGTGGGGTAGTTTTGGATGCGGCAATTACAAATTCACCAGTGCTTAGTATTGAGGGCACTCGTTTTAAGTGCGTTGAGTTATACGCTGAGCGCTTCTCTGCGAGTTTCTATGCATTCCGTATCGGCTGAGACGCAACCGGCAACATCAACCCAAGTACAGCCCAGCCGATCGCAAAAATTCGAAACTCAAAAAACAGATCTAGCGCAGGAATTACCACCTAGCACCGATCCATTACTCAATCTGCCCCAGCCGGCGGCAAACCCTCAGCCTCCCCTGCCACTCCAAAGCCGCGTCATTACCGTGATTCGCATGAACTCGTCTGAATGGGAAGCGATCGCCACGACACTGACAGGCGTAAAGTATGTGACCGTAGCCCTAGATGCTCTGAGCGAAACATCCCTAGACAAGGCAAGTGTGGTGCTGTTGCCCAATGCCGAGAGCCTCACTGCTCAGCAAATGCAAATTCTCAAGGCTTGGGCCGATCGCGGTGGCAGGTTAATTATTACGGGAGCCGCAGGCAAAAACTCAGAACCTGAAGTACAGGCGCAGTTGCGATCGCTGGTGGGTGGCTATTGGGATAGTAAGGTAGAGACCCCTGCAAATTTAGTTTTGCGATCGAGCATTGAGTACGATTGGGCACGCGCCGTCCCTGAAGTCAGTACTACCCCTTTGACCAATGGAGGTACGTTACGAATTACGGAGGGCAATAGTCGCACAGTTGCCTATTGGTCGGCAAACAAAGCCGCTATTTTAGCCAAAAACAATGTGATCCATCTGGGTTGGGCATGGGGTACGGATAAAGCCCATCATGCCTTCGATCGCAACTGGCTGATTGTGGCAGCGGAATCTAATCTTCAAGCTTCCAATTCTCAAGTTTCTAACCCGCAAACAACGAGCAGGCGATCGTCAGAAGTTGCCACAGTTCTTACAGCATCTGATTCTCAAGCTTTACGAGGAACTACACAACAGTCTTCCTTCCCAGATTCGATCTTAACCAAGCCCATTCCGAGTTCTAGCATACCCAAGCCTTCTCTTCCATTCACTTACCCGCCAAATTCGCAACCGATCCTTAAATACCCCACTTCAAGCCTAAGTCCTACGCAAGCGAATCCCTCGCAAACGCCTGCGATCGCTTCCACAACAACCACAACAACTACAGCAACCCAAACGACTTCTCTCAGAAAAATTCCGCTCTTACTGCCACCCCGCACGCCAGCAACCTACATTCCCGCCCCAACGCCAGCATTACCGCCGATTTCCGATCAGCCCATCTTTACCCTCGAAGCGCTAACCATGCACCAAGAGCTACAGGAGTTGATCGGGCGGGTAGAAAATGCCATGACTACCGCCAATACAGCCCAAGGGCGATCGCTGGGGACGGCTTCTAATCAACTCACAACGATCAATATCGCCAAACAGTTACTCAAAGATCTGCCCCAACTCATTGCCGATCGCCAGTTTGTCCAAGCCAGAACGCTTTGGCAGTTGAGTCGTCAAAACCTTTGGAAAGACTATCCCTCCGATCTGTTGGTGGCTTTGCCTGAAGTGCGTGCCATGTGGCTAGATCGCGGCACGATTGTGGCATCTGGCTCAGAGGAGAGACTGGCGCGGGTATTCGATCGCATGGCAGCATCAGGGGTAAATACCGTCTTTTTAGAAACAGTAAATGCGGGCTATCCCATTTACCCCAGTCGGGTCGCACCGCAATCAAATCCTCTAACGCGGGGCTGGGATCCGCTAGCCTCAGCGATTAGGTTGGCGCATCAGCGCAACATGGAGCTTCATGCTTGGGTCTGGGTATTTGCAGTGGGAAATACAAGGCACAATACCTTAATTGGCAAACCTGCAAACTATGTGGGGCCAGTACTGGAAGCCTATCCACAATGGGCAAATATCGAGCAAAATGGCAGTATTTTTGCGCCTGAAGGGAAGACCTTTCTAGACCCCGCCAACCCAGAGGTGCAAGACTATCTGCTGCGGTTGTACCGTGAAATTGTTACCCAGTATAAAGTCGATGGCTTACAGCTAGACTACATTCGCTACCCACGCCAAGATCTCGGATCGGCTGATTTTGGGTTTAGTCCCGTGGCAAGATCGAGGTTTATGCAGTTGACGGGGGTTGACCCAGTTAACCTTAGCCCCAATAACCGATCGCTTTGGTGGGCTTGGACAGAATTTCGCGCCCAACAAGTCAACCAGTTTGTCGGTAGGGTCTCGAAAGAGATGCGGGCAATCAAACCCAATTTAATGATTTCCGCTGCCGTATTTCCTTGGAAGTTTAACGAACGGCTCAGCCGGATGCAGCAAAACTGGGAGAATTGGGTCAGCAAGGGCGAAATCGATATGCTGATGCCCATGACCTATGTGGGAGAGACCAGCCGCTTTATTCGGCAAGAGGTCAAACCGACATTGACAGCAGTCGGCCAGTCGCCCGTCCTATTTCTGCCAGGTATGTTAATTCGCGATTTACCTGACATCGAACTTTTAGATCAACTGCAAGCCATCCGAGATTTGCCTGCCAGTGGCTATTCACTTTTTGCCGCAGAGCATTTGCGTCCTAGTTTTGAGAACATTCTCAGACATGCCCACACCAATCAGGATGCTCAGATTTTGCCACACCGTCGTCCATTTGCCGCTGCCCAAGCTCGTTACACAGCGCTCAAACAGGAATGGCAAGCCCTGCTCAAATACAATCTCCTATGGGTTAAGGGGGAAAATCTTGCTAATTGGCAACAGGAAGCTGAGTCTCTAGATCGCGCCCTTCAGACTTTAAACCTCCAACCAACTCCCGCAAATCTCAAGATCGCTACGCTATCCCTAGATCGCATGTCTGCGAACCTACCCAAATGGATGCAATTAGAAAATCTAGAGCAACCCTATCGAGTGACCACATGGGTGAATCGCCTTGAAGCGATCGCGGCGATCGTGCGCTACGGTGAAGCAAAGATGGTAGCGGGTAGAGGTGACACAATCGGCGGCAATCCGATCGTTAATATGGCCGAAAATATTCGCAAAGATTAAGTGCCAAATTAGAGCCCACTGGCAAGCCTGTCACTCCTTGGGTTAGCATAAACCTAGTCTTAAAAAAAATAAGCAATCTCACGAAACACGCCTATGCCCCCTCGTTTATCAAAGCCACCCGACCCTAGAGACCCTGATTACCAACGCCTTGAAAGAGGAATCAATTTAGCCGTGCATGTGGGGGTGTTTGGAGCCAGTAATAGCTGCATGTGGTTTGTGCGATCGATTACCTATGCTGAATGGGACTGGGCAGTTTGGGTTACAAGTGTTTGGGCTGTATTGCTTTTAGGACATGGAATTTGGGTGTTTTCTCAAAAGTACCCAACGACGAATAATTGAGCTTGGATAAACCCATGAAAAGTACCTCTCAAAATATCGAGCAATTAGCCGCTGCGATCGCCGAAGAAGTCTACATTGATATTGCAAAGTGGCATCTATATCTAGGGGATGCCCACCTACACACGGTTTTGGCTGAAAAGTTTTACCCGATGCTTACCGATAGCAGTGGCGATCGCATTGATGAAACTGCTGTGACTAAAGTTTTGGCGAATGTGTTTGTCAAGGTTGGGGGCGGTCGGCGCGAGATTCCCTTGGTGGAATTGATTCCATCGCACGCGCAGTCAAACCTCTTAGAGATTTTGGAAAAGTTTGCCAATGATTAAACCCGCGATCGAGTCTAGGCTTCAGCCAAGCAATAAAACATGAGCGAAACGATTACCGTTCGGGTCAAACTGTTTGCTGCCTTTCAAGAGGCGATCGCGGAAAGCGAAATCGAACTGACACTGCCGCCTCATACCGCTGTTGAGAAAATCTACGATCGCTTATTGAGCCAATATCCCAACCTATCTACCCAATTGGAACCTTGGCGATCGCTGACTCGTTATGCTGTAAATCTTGAATTTGCCGAACCTGAAACGCTTTTGCAAAATGGCGACGAAGTCGCATTAATTCCACCTGTAAGTGGTGGCTAAATGGTATTTCTACTTTCCCCGTTAAATCATTCTCAAATTATTCATTTTAGATGGCTTAGTATGATTTCAACGTGAGGAAGCAGAGCCCTTCAGCAGCTAGATCTTAATAACTTAATAAAACCTTAGTAACGCAGCAAAACCATCTAAAAACTTTCCAGTTTTGTCCGTACCGTCCAATCTAACAAACGACTGAACTGCTTGATATCAATAAAACTAAGCTGTAAAAGGATCATTAACAATGGACCTTCCTGCCGAGTTTGCAATCGTTTTGCCACAGATAATTGCTCGTGATCTAGGATGGCAGACTCAAGGAGATGCCTTTCTAGCTTTTCTTGGTGGCTTTCTACCACAAAAGTTGACATTTGATAATTCATGGAACTAGCTTTTCGCTTACTAAGCATTTTGGATTTACAGCGTAGCGCACCTTACCATATGTGGCAACATTCTTCAAGAGGTTTTTTTAACTCTAGAAATTAGTTGTCCAACTGAGAACGCACTAGACCTCTTGCACGAGCCCTTATTTATCAAAAAACCAAATTGGTGCAACCCAGATAGCTCCTTTAGAGCTTTTTCCTTCTATATTTCGCTTAGCACAGACTTCGCAAATATATCAAAGCAAAAGATGAGAGCTTTAGCCTTTCAGGCAAGAATTGTACCCAAGAATTCACGAATTTTTAAGACTAGTGCACAGGCACTGCTAGTTCATCCTTACAAAGGAAATTTATAGAGATTCGTAAATTATTGCGATCTCTGGTAAATCGTTTTATTTAGTTTATAAGTTTCTAATATTTGGGGAATAAGCAAGATGGCGTAGATTCTAGCAGAAAAATCAAGAAGTGGGACTTGGAAGAAAGCAAAGATTCGTAAACTCTTTATAGGGTAACCGTAAAGGTCAAAAAAGCTTAGGACTTATGCGCTAGAGAAACCCAAATTAATCGTATTAGATTGTTTAAATTCGTTGCATAGGTATCTTGCCTACAAGAGCTAAAAGCCCCGATTACATTCGTAAACCAATTAAGGAACGTTATCCAAAATAATTACCATTAAGTCTCAGAGAGTGCATGTTTCAAGCGAATCGGATCGCCTCGATCGACAACCTTGCCATTTTGGAGTAGGAACGCACCATCAGCATAATCTAGTTCATTCAGGCGATGGGTCACCCATAGAGCCGTCAATGATTTCTCTTTGACTAATTTCTGTACGGCTACAACAAGGTCGTTTTGACTATCTCCATCTAAGAGGGCAGTGGGTTCATCTAAGAGTAAGACCTCAGCATGACGTGCGATCGCTCCAGCGATGGCAACCCGTTGCTTTTGACCGCCACTGAGGGCATAAATGGGACGACGTTGTAGATGTTCGAGCCCAACCGCAGTGAGTGCTTCTTGAACGCGAATTTGCGTCCAAACATAAGAGAGATTTTCTGACACTAACCCAAAGGCAACATCTGCACCTACTGTGGGCATTACCAGTTGATGGTCGGGATTTTGAAACACAAATCCCGCAGGACTGGCAATATGCATTTCGCCAGACTGGGGTTCTAGCAAACCCGCTAAAAGTTTGAGTAACGTAGACTTGCCACTACCATTGGTTCCCAAGAGCATCCAAAACTCACCCTTGGGAACGGATAATGTGCAATGGTCTAGAACAACTTCGCCAGACTGCCAAGCAAAAGTTAGATCTTTAACGGCGATCGCGTCGGTGGATGTTTCTCGATCGATGGGGGGCTGATCTGGCATTACAATTACGTTTGGCTACTGCACGAAGCCTACACCCATATTTGCAGTTGCTCCAGCTTTTTCAGAAATCTGAATTGCCGAGATTTCACTGACGATAACCGCTAATTTCTTGGTTTCTTGCTTATCGCAGGTAAGCTCTAAGATCGGGGAAGCCCCTTTGCCACTAATCGCCTCAGCAATAGATTTATAGAGAGCTTCGGCAGTTTCTTTATCTTTGCGTTGCACTGACAATGCAATCGGACTACCTTTTAACGTTAGCTCAACTGTAAACATTCAAAAAAACTCCCTAAAACATGCGATCGCAGTCTCTATCATAATACCTCTTGCCTGTTGGGGGGATTCTTATTTACTGCGGGCGATCGCTTCTCTCACTTCCATCGGTGAAATTTGCCCGCCCGTACGGCTCGGTACTTCTACCACAATTAAGTAACCTGCAATCTTTCCTTTTCCTAACAAACTTAAGATATTGAGGACTTTAGGGACATCTGCCTGTTGTAGTTGTCCGTTGCGATCGTACAGTTCTAAGGCAGATAAACAGCCAAGCGTAGGATTCCAGTAATAGCTATCGATAGTCGGGTTTGTTTTCACTCGAAAGAAATCAATGGCCTCGCCTGTGCCATGAATGCGAAAAAGTGACCTTCCGATTTTGCCAGCCCAATAGCTCTGTTGGATCGGAAAATAATTACGCCAAGTTGGAGGAAGCAGTGTCTGATAGGTCTGTAAATTGCCCGTAAATTTGCCTTTGCGATTGGGGAGAAACTCCTGAGCGCCATCCTCATAGGGCAGAAATAGCTTAACCAAGGGAAACTGACCATAGGCTCTAAACACCTCGTCATCAGGTTGCGGTTCAAGACCTTCAATCCGATAAATCCCCTGTGGGGTTTGACCTCGATAAAAATTCCACTCTAGGCGATGTATTGATTGTAATAATAGAGGAACCGACCATAATTGACCATTTTGTTCCATAAACCGCCCATTACCATCTTTCGCAACGGCGAGACAAAGAATTTCTCGATTGGGTTGGCAAAGCACATACATTTGGGGCTGACCAGGCGCTATCTGCCAAGCCAGCAAGTCAGTGAGGGGAGGAATAGCTTTCGCCGTTTGGGAACTGGATAAATTTTGGAGTGTGGTATATAAAAAGACATCTTGCCGCCAATTGGGAAATCTTTGTTGTACCCTCAATCCCAGTTGTTTTAGATTGGACGGTGGAATCCGAGATTTTGCCAAGGCTGATAAAGACATGGCAACCCATTGAGAATCGCTACTATACTCAATCGTTTGGACAAAATGGCGACCGACATTGGCATAAAACCCAGGATTGCTTAAGTAGAGCTGCGTGCCCACCTGCATGGCAGAATCCACCACACTTTTCTGTTTATCTGTGAGTTTTGGATTTGCGGTAAGCGCCAGAATATTGTCTAAGGCTTGAGCGACAAAGTCAGTCTGAGGAGATAGGACAGTCACCGTCCAAAGAATATTTTGCCAACGTTCGGCATTGCGATCGCTAATGGGGTAGCGATTTACATCAAAGTTTTCAGGAACGAGATTCTGAAGCTGATCCTGTTGGTAAGTCAACCGATTTGCAGCTGTTGCTTTGGGCTGATAGGGCTTAATTGCAGGGATATTGACGGGCTGAGATATCGATGCCTGTGCCGACACAGGTTGCATCGGTTGCAGACATAGCTGCATGAACCCACCGACCATGAAAGCAGCGATTGGGAATAGGTTTCGCATAGTTACAACTCCCCTGTGTTAGAACTTTTTACTTCAGAGCCTTCAAACCAAAATCCACAAGCTAGTCCTATGCTCATACCATTTTGAGGGACTACAGTAACCAGTAGAAACTCCAGTGCAGGGAACAACGTCATGACGCCGCCCATCTGCGAAGATCTGTTACCTTACCCATTCAATTGGTATTCGTCTTATGCTAGAGAGTGGTGAAGTAATATACCAGACCTAGCAGTTCATCCCAAAATTTCCGCAGAATAGTTTTAGAGATGCCCTAACTCCTAAATTGTCTCTTAGCAAATAGTCACAAATCATGTCCCTATTTAACCGCCCTCAACCCATTGCTCCACAAACAGGACAAGAATCTGTGTGGGACTATCCTCGCCCCCCACATCTCGAACCCACAAGCAAACACATCCAAATTATTTTTAACCAAGTTACGATCGCGGACACCTGTCATGCCAAACGTGTCTTAGAGACAAGTCACCCGCCTGTTTACTATATTCCACCCCAAGACATTCAAATGGAATATCTTACACCTGAGCCCCAGTCTAGCTTTTGCGAGTGGAAAGGTGTGGCAGGATATTACACGGTTACGGTTGGCAATCGCATTGCTAAAAATGTGGCTTGGTATTATCCCGATCCGACCCTCAGCTTTTTATCAATCAAGGATCACGTCGCTTTTTATGCAGGTAGCATGGACGTTTGCTATGTTGACGGTGAAATCGTACAGCCTCAGCCAGGTGGTTTTTACGGTGGGTGGATTACCCCAGATATCGTAGGTCCTTTTAAAGGCGAACAGGGAAGTTTTGGTTGGTGAGGTTTTAGTTCGTTTGAGATTGTTACCAAATCATGAAAATTTTATATTGAGCTTACCCTCACAAATCTGATAGCCTTACAACATTTGGACATTGCATGTTCGAGTAAGGGTTATGCTATGTATCAGCACTGTCTGACTTAACTACTGTGTCCAGAGAAAATCAAACAGGGGACGACGATCGCAAGCAACTCAACGCAGAGCTGGAAAGTCTGCGCCAAGAGGTGAGTAGGTTGCAGCATGAAAATCGCGATCTAGAACTTGCATTACTCACTACCACAGAGCATGGAGATTTTGTTGAGGCTGAATTAGATCAGCTCAATCGGCAGTTACAAGCTGAGATCAACGAGCGTCAGCTTGCCCAAGCAAAGCTTCAGTCAATTTTAGACATGTTATGGAGAGACAAAAACGATCTAGAAATCATGCTAGTCACGGCAACTGAGCATGGGGATACGATCGAGTATGAGCTATACAAACAAGTTGTTGACTCTGTAGAGCAGCTACAAGAGCAAGCAAGACAATCAGAGTTACAAGTAGAAGAACGCACCGCAGAGTTAAAACAAACCAGCGCCGAGCTGAGTGGACTGTTTGCCGCAATGACTGATGTCATCGTGGTCTACGATCGCCGAGGTCAATGTATTAAAGTCGCACCTACAACCCCCCATTTATTACTTAACCCTCCCCCAGAAAAAATTGTAGAGGTCTATGAAACCCTCTCATTACAGCTCGGCGATCGCCAAATTTCCTGTATTCATCAGGTTTTGGCAAGCCAACAAACCCAAAATCTTGAATATAGCGTGGCGATCGATGGGCAGGAAGTCTGGTTTTCGGCAAATGTTTCCCCCCTTTCAGAAGACACTGTGATTTGGGTGGCACGAGACATTAGCGATCGCAAACAATCCGAACTAGATCTGCACCGTGCTAAAGAAGAAGCCGAACGTGCCAGTCGCCAAAGAGGAGAGTTTCTCGCAAGTATGAGCCACGAACTCCGCACACCTTTAAATGCAATTATGGGATTTGCCCAATTGATGGCCTATGACGAATCTATTGGGGAAGATCATCAAGAAAGTCTATCCATTATCAGCCAGAGTGGCGAGCATCTTTTAACTTTGATCAATGACATTTTAGAAATGTCAAAGCTTGAGTCAGGAAAGGTTCCATTACATAAACGCGTATTAGATCTATTTAAATTGCTGCATACACTTCGAGAGATGTTGATGCTCAAAGCCTCATCAAAAGGTCTAGACCTGATTTTTGAACTAAATCCAGATGTACCACAGTGCATCTATACAGATGAAGGGAAATTACGGCAGGTTTTGATTAATTTACTCAGCAATGCGATTAAATTTACCCAGACTGGAAGTGTAACCCTACGAGTTAGTTTGGTGTCCCCTGAAGAAATTTCTGAAGAAGTTCCTAAAACAAAAAGTCTTCAGGGGGATGCCCCTGAAAAGGCTAAGGTAGATGCCCCAAGCCCAGAAGGTAAGATAGAACTCTTAAATCAGCCCGCGCTCTCATCGCTTTTGGTTCGGTTTGAGATTGAAGATACAGGGGAAGGTATTGCTTTAGAAGAGATGCCAAAGCTCTTTGAGCCCTTTGTGCAATCGGCATCAGGGCATAGATCTAAAGAAGGAACGGGCTTGGGCTTAGCAATCAGTCGTCAATTGGTACGCCTGCTGGGGGGAGATATTACGCTCACAAGCACAGTGAATGTAGGAACCACCTTCTGCTTTTGCATTCAAGGTGTTGTTGCCTGTGAAACCTCCATAGAGGAAGATATATATGCAAAGGAGCCAAAGATAGAAACGCTCGATGCCAAGCTCTCTCAACTGAAGCGATCGTCCCTACTTTTGACACGCTCCGATCTTTTGGTGATGCCCAATGACTGGATTGCACAGCTATACACAGCGACCATCAGGGTTGATGCCAGTCAAATCCTACAACTGATTGACAAGATTCCCTCACAGCAACAATTTCTAGCAAATATGTTACTGGAATTATTGAATGAGTTCCGTTTTGATATTATTTTTGAAGCAACTTCTAAAATTCTTGAGGAGAGTGAAACAGCCTAACAAGAAATATTTGACTAGGTGCATTCCTGATAACGTTCCTTAAACTTCTTTTGTTGAATATTGTGATCGACAATGGGAGTGGGATAGTTACGTTTTTTGCACTGGTGGGGAGGAATATTGCCACTGAGTAACTCGGCTTGGGTGAGTCCGCGCAACTCAGGCAACCATTGGAGGATGTATTCTCCTTCAGGATCGTATTTACGAGCTTGGGCGATCGGGCTAAAGATTCGCATGGGCTTGGGATCCATACCGCTAGAGGCACTCCATTGCCAGCCCCCATTATTTGCGGCAAGATCGCCATCAATCAGCTTCTGCATGAAATAGCGTTCTCCCTGCTGCCAGTTAATCAGCAGATCTTTGGTGAGAAAACTGGCGACAATCATACGACAGCGGTTATGCATCCAACCCGTTTGGTTTAACTGTCGCATCGCTGCATCGACCATCGGATAACCCGTTCGTCCTTCGCACCAAGCTTCAAAATATGTGGGATTCTCATCCCACTCAAATCGCTGCATCTTAGGGCGATAGGCAGTATCTGCGAGTTGCGGAAAGTAAAAGAGAACGTGTTGATAAAATTCGCGCCAAGCCAATTCCTGTCGCCAAGTTTGAATGCCAATCTGTTCTTCATTACTCCGCACGCGATCGCTTGCTGTCACAGTAGCAGCCCAGACGCGCCGAATTCCAACCGTACCAAATCGCAAGTGCGGACTCAACATAGAAGTTCCAGGCTCAGCAGGAAAGTCTCTTCCCTCCTTGTAGCGTAAAATGCCATTGGAATCGCAAAAGGCTTCCAATAATCGTAACGCTTCTGCCTCACCCGATTTTGCGATCGCTTGAGCGTGGCTAAATTCCAAATCTTTCAGACTTGGTAGGGAAATCGCTGCAACCTTGTCATAGTTCGGTAAGCCCAATAATTTCTGAGGTCGATCGCAGGGGGCAGGTTTGGGTTTGTCGATCCAATTGCGCCAAAAGGGTGTGTAAACCTTGTAAGGCTCGTGCGCTTGCGTCGCGATCGCATCGGGAGCATGTAACCCAATATCAATGAATCCTCTGACCTCGATACCATTGGCTTGTAGGGCTGCTTTGACAGCATTGTCCCGCGCGATCGCCAAGGGTTCCACATCCTGATTAAAAAAAACTCGGTTTGCGCCCAAAGCTTGGGAGAGGTGCAAGAGCCTTTCTACGGGTTCGCCATAGAGAAAGAGGAGCTTACTACCGATCGCCGCATAGCTCTGCTCGAGTTCTTGCAGGCAACCCAACATAAAGTCCACCATACCGCCGCCCACCATATCACTTTTAAGAATGGCAGGATCGAAGATGAACGCACCCACAACACATCCATCCGCGATCTGTGAGACAGCCTCAAGGGCGGGATTATCATCAATACGCAGATCGCGACGATGCCAAACGATCGTGACATCTGGGGCGCGATCGGAATTATTAACGGGCATAAATTCTCATTCCTAGCAGTGTTTTTCCTAGCGACGTTTTTTGCCTGGTGCGATCGCTTCGGCTTGAGCGATTTCAGCATCGAGAATGGTCTGACCCGTGGCAGCCAAAAAGACATCATCGAGGCTAGGGCGCGATTGCGACAGGCTGAAAATATTCACCCCAGCGTGGCTGAGAATATCCTGAATTTTGCTCACCGCATTCACATCGGGGGTAATCACCAAATTGATCGCATTGCCCTGGGCAGCATTAATCAGGCTACTGCGCACAAACGGTAAATCGCGAATCCATGTTAAGGCCTGTTCCGCCTCTTGGCGATCGGCAAACTCCCGAATTCTTACGGTCAAGCGATCGCCGCCAACTTTAGACTTCAACTCCTCAGGCGTGCCCTCCGCAATCACTTTGCCCCGATCGAGGATTCCCACGCGATCGGCAAGGGCATCAATTTCTTCGAGATAATGGCTGGTTAATAAAACCGTGACGCCAGAAGCCCGCAGTTTGCGTAAAAATTCCCAAATGGCGATGCGGGTTTGAATATCGAGTCCTACAGTCGGTTCGTCTAAAACCAATACTTGCGGCTGATGTAATAGCCCAGATGCCAAATCTAGGCGTTTTTTGAGTCCACCTGAGTAAGTACCCGTGAGCTTATCGGCATACTCGGTAATTTGCAGTAAATCCAAAACGGCGTCAATCCGTTCCTTAATCTGGGCTTTGGGTAAATGATAAAGTGCTGCCTGTAAATTTAAGAGTTCTCGACCTGTAAGGACTTTATCTAGGGCAACTTCTTGAGCCACATAGCCCAACCTTTGTCGAATTGCCCTTGGCTCGGTGACGCCTGCAACGGTAACAACGCCTGCATCGGGTCGGGTAAGCGTACAGATGCAACGCAGGACGGTGGTTTTGCCAGCTCCATTAGGGCCAAGGAGTCCATAGATTTGCCCTTGAGCAATGGTCAGAGAAACTCCGTCTACAGCAACGGTACTACCATAGGTCTTTCGCAGATTGTCAATTTGTAGTGCCGGACGCATGAATGCCTCTATCAGTAACTAGTTTAGGTAAGTGAGTAAGTGTAAGTAGGACGAATATTACTTTCTATGAACTAATTTTTACACATCTGCACTTACATCTGCATTTTACGTTTCATGCCGTTTGCATCCCCACTGGCATACCACTTCGGATTTTTTGAAAGCCTGTACAGACTTTACAAAGTTACTAAGTCAGAAATTTATCATGACAAAATATAACGTTGTGGCATGAATAGATGGACTTAGTTCCAAATATTAACTTTGTTTAAATTCCGCTCTAAAAAAATCCTTAATAATCTATTCTGAACTTATGAAATGGCTTGGAATAAAGATTTGACAGTAATTAGATGAATTGTTTATAAAATCTTTTATGAGTTATTAGAAACTTTAAAACTGAGTGTCTACTGTTTTTTAGTTAAACTCCTAAAGATACATACTTAAATTAGGGGGCTATCTCAAACATAGTTTCTAGTTAAATCAAATCTAATTTCTGACTAAATTTAATTAACAGGTTATTTCTAGTTGTCTATGTGTGATTAAAGCATATGGAGCCTGTTAAAGTGTCAATCAAGTTCAGTTTAAGGATTTAATAAAATAACCTAAGTTGAAAGCTAGGTTGTTTTTTGGTTAGGGGGGGTGGGGAATCTATAAATGTCTTGCAATGGTCATATCGATTTAGTTTTAGCAACTAATTGCAGCAATTTACTCAGGTTTACACTAAGTTATTTGCGCGATTAATTATTCAGCTAACAAAATTTAAAACGTCAGAAATTCATAGTTTTAAGTAAGCATAACTTTATATTCACGTCTAAAGTCTTTACGTGAATTTTGGAAGCTATCTCATAGAGTCCTTACTGCGTTTTTAGATCTAAATTCAAAATATGCCTATTGCGATTTAGTCATTTCCTCCAAAAAAGTGATAAACGCAAACTATTTCAGATAAGGGCTAAATCTATGCTAACGATTAACCGTGTATTAGAAGATAGATCTCGTGAAGTTGAGCGAGTGTATCTCAAAGATAGCGATCTTGGCGTGCTAGAGAGATATGCAAGTGACTTTGCCCATCGAGCTAAGACCTATAATCTCTTGCGCGATCGCAGTGAAGACATTGTGCAGCGATCGATCCAGTTGATGTCATTAAACTATCCAAACATGATCGCAAAGCTTGCCGATCGCTGTAAATACGATATGTCAAACGTGTTGCGATATATTGCTTTAGCAATTTTGCGCGATGACGAACAATTTTTTCGCGATCAAATGGGGGACTGGCTGTCAACTGTGCTCTGTGCCTATCAGGTTTCTACGGAATGCTCGATGGCATACCGCAAAATGCAAGAAGTAATTAATACACAACTGCCGAATGAGTGCGCCATTCTGATCAAGCCCTATATCGATATGACCGTAATGTCATTATCCAGAAATGACTGAATCCAGAAATGACTGATTTCTATCGTCGAGCATCAACCAAAATCAATCGCATTCCCATTTATTTCCATATTTTCGCTACTTAGTACAGGAGAAGTGTAACCATGAATGCCGATCGCCCCATTACTCTCAGTCGCTCATCCAGCCCAGAAGAGCGCCAAGTGGCTCTAAAGCAAATCTATGCCCAAGTGCTAGAAAGACAACCCTATAACTTTGAGCGCAAGTTGCTGGCTAAGTCTGAGAAAGAGTTTCTGAGCGGCAAGTTAGGCGTGAGACATTTTTTACATGCACTGGCGTGCTCTCAGGTCTATCAAGATAACTTCTATTTCAACTGTTCTAACCTCAAGTTTATTGAGCTTTGCTTTAAGCATTTTTTAGGTAGAGCCGTGCTCGATCATGCAGAGATTAAGGTCTTTACAGACATCCTGACAAAGCGGGGCTATGACGTGGTCATCAGTGAAATTCTTGGTTCTGAGGAATATCGTAAAGCTTTTGGTGGCTTCACCGTACCCCATGCTCGGACGTTGAAGTTTTATCCCTCCACGCAAAATTTCTTGCAATCAGAGATTATCAAACACGAACATGTTGGGCAGCATGGCAGAATTGTGCCTACACTCTACTGGCATCAACTGGGCCTAGATTGTACGGGGGGTGTCTGCCGTCATCCTGAAGTTGATGGGGACTATCGGATCGTGGAAGACTCTACAAAAGCCAATGCAAAGCCCGATACCGTGGCAGATGAAATTGAGGAACTTTTAAAGCTGCTACAAGAAGATGATGCCAAAAGAGCGTTGCATAACCTATCGGACAACCAGCGATCGCTCCTCCGCAATTTGGTAGGTAAGTAATATGGCATCGAAGTACTAAGCGTACTTTGCAGTAATTCCTATAGCTGCTAACACACGGCATCCGATCCTCTCTCTATCCAAGGGATAAAAGAGGATCGGATATTTGTTTGCGTGCAGACTTTTCAACTATTTCCCAAAGATTAATTATAGAATTACCTAGCGATCGCCAAGTTCGTTGGATATTGACATGTCCTGTAAGAAAGCGTTTGAGAAGTCTAGTATCTCGTATAAATTTCTGCTTTTACCCCCTCTAGCTCCCCCTTGCACTAGCCGCGAAGCGACTTCCCGCAGGATAGGGAGAGGATTTAAGTTTCCCCCCTTTGCAAGGGGGGATTAAGGGGGGTAAAAACTTCTCAAACACGCTCTAGGCGATCTAGATTTGAGCTATAGGATGAGTGAATTGTGCAGGAACTTCAAAGATTAGAACAGATTATTTGTAAGCTGCGGCAGCTTACAAGTCTGAATCTCTTATCAGGTTGGTATCGACAAGCCGATCTAGATGCATCTACGGAATGGCAACCTGTCGCGATCGCGCAGTCTAGCCGAGGACAGGATATGTTGAGTTTCGTACAAAATGAAACGGGCATTCATCTTCGGCAAACTTGGACTGTTCCTCACAGAGAACCTCTTTCGCTACAGGGAGCCACTGCCAGATTGAGTTCGATCTGGTGGGCAGATTTTGCTGCGGTATGGGTGAATGGTCGCAAAGTACTGGAGGGAGATTTATTCGATCAGAAAAGTCGGCTGCTACTGGGTGAGAATCTGGAAGTCGGGCAAGAATTTTTGCTTGAGATCGAGTTGAATAGCCCCAAGCACGATCGCGGCGCGTTACAAAAATCCGAAGTCCTGATTGAATACCCCCACAAACCTTGCGATCCTAGTAAATTAGCCGATGAGTTGGCAGTGATTCAAGCCTATTTGCCCATTCTCCATACGCAGTCGGAATTGGAGAGGGATTTGACAGAGGCGATCGCGCAATTGGAAACTTTACTAGCTGATGAGGTTAGCGAGCGCAGCCTCACCAAACTGGCAAAAATCAGAGATTCGCTCTTACCGATCGGCAAATTTCTCAAGCAGAGGAAGGTTTATTTACTGGGGAATGCCCATATTGACGTGGCTTGGCTATGGGCGATCGCAGAAACCAAAGACGTCGTGAAGCGTACTTTTGCTTCGGTTTTGAATTTACAAAAACAATATCCAGAGTTAATTTTCAATCAAAGTACAGCCCTATCCTATGCTTGGATGGAACGGGAACAACCTGAATTATTTGCTCAAATTCAGACGGCAGTGCAAAAACGGCAATGGGAACTCACGGGCGGCATGTGGGTGGAACCAGATTGCAATTTGCCCAACGGTGAATCGCTGATCCGTCAGATTCTCTATGGCAAGAATTATTTCTTAGAGAAGTTCCAAACCGAGATCGAAATTGCTTGGCTACCCGACACCTTTGGGTTTAACTGGCAATTACCGCAAATCCTTGTAAAAAGTGGGTTTTCTGCCTTTGTTACGCAAAAGCTGATGTGGAATGACACGAACAAATTTCCTGAACAAATCTTTTGGTGGCAGGGTTTGGATGGCAGTAAAATTTTCACCTATTTTAGTAATGAGATCGGTCTGGGTATCGAACCTGTGGCGATCGCAAAGTTCCTCTCTGGGCAAGAACAAAAGCATAGCATCCAAGACGGACTCTGGCTCTATGGTGTTGGCGATCACGGGGGTGGTCCCACGGCGGATATGCTCGATCTTGGGCGGGAGTGGTCAAAATCCGATCTCTTTTTTACGGTGGAATCTGGCACAGCCGAGAACTTCATTCTCTCGCTTAAGGCATCGATTGAAGCATCCAATGCGAATATTCCTACTTGGAATGATGAATTATATCTAGAGTTCCATCGCGGCACCTATACAACCAAAGCCGATCAAAAGCGACAGCACCGACAAACTGAAATCTTACTGGGGAATGCCGAAAAACTCTGCGCGATCGCAGCGATCGTCAAAGCGGCAAATTATCCCAAAGCTCAACTCGATCTGGCATGGCAGGGCTTGTTGCTCAATCAGTTTCATGACATCTTACCAGGCACATCGATCCCTGAAGTATTTGAAGATGCCGATCGCACTTGGGCAGAAGTTCGAGATATTTGTAATGGATTGATTGCAGAAGCGATTTCTTGCAGAATGCGTACCGCCGCATCTCCGCCTTTATCCGAACCAGAAACGACATACCAAGTATGGAATTTGCTAAACTGGTCGCGCTCCGAACTAGTTGAAATTCCTGTTGAAATTCCCAAGGAATTCTCTAGCGATCGAAATCCCATTGAGAATTCTTACTTTATCGAACCAAACAACCCATCGGAGTTGATTCCCACGCAGCAAACAGAACATGGCATCCTGTTTAGGGCTACGGATATTCCCAGTATGGGAACCTATGGATTTCGGCTGTTACAAATCCAAACACCAGCGTCAGTCTCAGTTCCGTCATTAAATATTTCAGAAGATAGCACTGCCATCTATTTAGAGAATCAATATCTCAAAGTTACTGTAGATACTGAGTCTGGTGAGATTTCGCAAATCTTTGATAAGCGTTACCAGCATTCCCTATTGCGTCAACCCTGCGAACTGCAATTTTTTAGCGATCGCGGACAATATTGGGATGCTTGGAATATCGATCCTGAGTACGAAAGCAAACAATTGTCTGGACTTCGGGTCGAAGGAATCTCTATCCACGAGCGAGGTGAAATTCGAGTCACCTTAAGAATTGTAAGACGATTTGGGAATTCGCAATTCCAGCAAGATATCCAACTAAATGCCTATGATGCTTACCTTACCGTGAAAAATTGGGTGGATTGGCAAGAAGAGCATACCCTCGTAAAAGTGGCTTTTCCCGTCAGTTGGCGATCGCCCTTTGCTACCTATGAAATTCCTATGGGTGCGATCGAGCGCAGCACCTTGGGCGAAACTGCCGCAGCCAAAGCAAAATTTGAAGTGTCAGCACAGTTCTGGGCAGATATGAGTAGCGAGGGCATTGGCTTGAGTGTATTGAATGATTGCAAATATGGCTATGATGCCAAACCAGACCAACTCAGACTAACGCTGCTGAGAAGCCCTAATTTCCCTTCGCCGCAGAGCGATCGCGGTCAGCATGAGTTTATCTATCGCTTAGTTCCGCATCAAGGCAATTGGCGCGAGGCGGGAATCGTGCAACAGGGCTATGGGTTAAACCATCCTTGCCTGTTGACTTCGGCATTAAGCCAAGAGAACTTCAGTTTCCTGCGTACTTCTGCGGCTAATGTCATTCTCTCAGCAATGAAGCAATCTGAAGATCGTTCGGGTTGGATTCTGCGTTTTTATGAGTCCTATGGTCAGGCTGTGAGTACAGATATTTTCTTAATACCAAACTTGCAAATCACATCTATTCAAGAATGCGATCTGATGGAAAACTCGATTTGCGAGGTTGAAAAATCGGGCGGCGGAACGCATCCCGAAGGGAATCGCTTCACAGCAAACTTTCAGCCCTACGAGATCAAGACTTTTAAACTGTTAATTGCTAGATTGATTTAGGCAAAAGATAATATAGAAATCTTAGAAAGCATCTTCTTTGTCCCTAGTAATGCATAACAGCCATAGCGATCGCTTGATCTCCCAAACCTTTCCCGAACTAAACCTCACTGCAATCCAGATTTTCCAAACTGGCACGATCTAGCTTTTACTTAAACTTCTAACGCTGGCCGAGCAGAGGTCAGTGAGCGCTGTCGAACTGAGCCGAAGCCAACTTCATTCGATCGCCCGTGCGATCGCCAACAGTCGCTGGACATATTTTCTTCAGGAAACATATGACGAAAGTCATGTATCATTTGTGGCATTTGTTTGATGTCAAATTTTTGGCAATCATCTAAAATCCCTTGTATGACAGTAAACACAGGCAGGCTCGATGATTGAACAAGATCTAAATCCACCACAAGAGCAAGAAAGCAAAACTGCACTAGATCGAGATCCTAACGATCGCGATCTTGATGCCACCCCAGCCAAGCCAAAGCGGAGATTTCCGATTCAGCGGACACTGATTGCATTGCTTGTTTTAGGTGCGATCGGAGCAGGTGGGTTTTATGTGTTTCAAACCTATATTTCGCCACCTAGCCGCGAGGGTCGGCGCAAAGCCCGAACTGTTGCGGTAGAGCGGGTTAGCCTTCCGATCGCAGTTCCAGCCAATGGCACAGTTCAACCCGAAATGTCGATCAACGTCAGTCCCAAAAACTCAGGTCGCCTCAAGAGTCTGCTGGTCAAGGAAGGCGATCGCGTAACGCAGGGGCAAATCCTAGCCTATATGGATGATTCCAATCTGCAAGGCCAATTGCTCCAAGCCCAAGGACAACTCACTGCCGCCGAAGCCACTGCCCAAAAATTGCGTGCGGGTAATCGCGAACAAGACATTGCCCAAGCTCAGGCAAGCGTGACCTTAGCGCAAGCCGATTTGCGTCAAGCCGAACTCACTTTTCAACAAAACCAAGCACTCTATAACAGTGGGGCGATTTCGCAGAGAGACTTTGAGAACTCTCGCGCCACCCGCGATGCCAATCGAGCCAAGTTAGCGCAAGCCCAACAGGCTCTATCGCTACAACAGGTGGGTTCGCGTCCTGAGGATATTACTCAGGCAGAGGCACAGGCGATCGCCGCCCAAGGATCGCTACAGACCATCGAAGCACAGATCGAGGATACAATCATTCGCGCTCCCTTTAATGGCGTTGTGGCGCGTAAATATGCCGATCCGGGAGCATTTGTTTCCCCTGCAACATCAGGTAGCTCGGTTTCTTCAGCAACCTCTTCTTCGATTTTGTCACTAGCGAGTAATAATCAAGTCGTAGCGAATGTGGCGGAAACGAACATTGCTCTGATCAAGATAGGGCAAGAGGTGACGATTCAAGCAGATGCTTACCCCGGACAAACATTCAAGGGAAAAGTAACGCAGATCTCACCCCAATCAACCGTGACCCAAAATGTCACCAGTTTTGAAGTAAAAGCTGCCATTGTTTCGGATAACAAACAGCAACTGCGTTCGGGCATGAATGTGAATATGGAATTTAAGGTGGGGAAACTGGACAATGCGCTGGTTGTGCCTACGGTCGCGATCGTTCGGCAAGCAGATAAAGGGGTATCAGTGACAGGGGTTTATGTTAAGAGCGAGAGTGGAGCACCCATGTTTACACCCATTGTCACAGGGCTGACGGCAAACGATAAAACCGAAGTCAAATCAGGTCTAACGGGTAATGAAAACATTCTAATCTCGTTTCCTGAAGGAATGCGTCCCCAAACCAATATTCCCCTTGGTGTACCGGGAATGCAGCCATCGCGAGGTCGCTAAGGGTTAGCTAAGTACGAAGAGTGAATGTATAGTAAATGACATGATTCTGTAAATCTCCTAGAATTACGAATTGTGGCATCTACTCAATCGATTCGCTATTCTAATTATTTCTCTAAATAACTGCGATCACCTTCTATGAACTCTTGGATTCTCTATGGTCTGGCTGTTTACGCCCTCCTGATTGGGAGTAACTATCTGATTGTCTATCAAAGGCTCTTAAAGATAGTACTTCAATATTCATCCTACGAACAGATTCAAGCCGAAGAAGTTCCACCTACCTTTATCGAAGTGTTTCAGATTCAGATTGCAGAATTAGAAGCGATGGGCTTTGAGTTTTTAACCTATCTAAAGTTAAGCCCTAGTATTCCACTCAGCCCAAATCCTACCTATGGCGTACTGCTTTGTCATCCTGAGTATCACACCTATGCTGAAGTTTACTTTCGCCACCTTGCTGATCCTGCGAACCTGTTTGATGTGGAGCTTTATAACCGCTTTGATGACGGGACAACCCTATTGACCATGAATGGGAAAGCTTATGGACTCATCGGCGATATTCCCGACACGACGGTTTGGGATCCCTATGCAGTATCGATGGAGTATCAATGGCAAAGTCATTGTGACAAGGTAAGAGAGATTGGTAAACCATCAAGGACACTGGCGATCGCTGAGTATGTCGAAGATTTAGGAATTAGAGGGAAGCGTTATATCGATCGCCTCTTAGAACGGCAACAAATTTCGCTAGTTCCCGACAAAAAGAAGACTCAAGCATCATCTCAGCCTAGGTTTCAATTAAACTGGAAGTTTGCATGGCATCATGCGATTAAGCTCCGAAACGGCAATGGTAAAGCCGCAGCCATGCTTAAGAAACGCGCAGAGTTGGCTAAAGAGAATCCTAGCTTGCGGGTTAAGGTTCCAATTGAGCTAGAAATCGAGGGCTTCGATCGCATGCAGCAGGTCGAACAGGGAAGTATAAAACGCGGTTTCGGTATTTGGATATTTGTCGGCAGTTTAGTTCTATCCCTGATTTCGTTTTTACCATGGTTCCCAAATGCTAGCAGACTTCTCGTGTTAGTCGCTGTATTGTTTTTTCACGAGGCTGGACATTGGCTAGCGATGCGACTATGCGGCTATACGAATACATCCGTATTTTTTATTCCACTGTTTGGGGCGGCGGCGACAGGGCGCAAACATGATGCTTCCGTAACGGAACAGTTTATTGTTTTATTGGCGGGGCCCCTACCAGGATTGTTAATTGGCTTAGGTCTGGCATTTGGTCTATCTCAAGGTGCGATCTATCCTCAGTGGCTGACAGAAGCGATGTGGATGGCGATCGGGCTCAATTTTGCCAATTTACTGCCGATTTATCCCCTCGATGGTGGCAGAATTGTCGATTTATTGATGTTCTCACGTTATCCATTTACTGATGTCATTTTTAAAGTACTGGCAGTGGCACTTTTCCTGTTCATTGCAGTCATGGATCGAACGGGAGGTTCTCTAATTGGGGCAATTGGCGTTGTGGTTGCGCTTTCGATTCCCAATAGTTGGCGCAGTGCCAGACTCGTAGCGAGTATTCGCAAACAAGAGCAATCGCAAAAAGAAAGCGATTTGTCCACCCAAAGCAAAACCCGAAATAAAGCTCAGAATCCCACTCAACAGGAGCTGCTCGCCCAGATTTATGACGCCATGCGATCGCTGAAATTTAGCGACCTTCCCTTTTACAAGCGCTACAATCTCGCGAAAGGTAGTCTGCAACGCGTTCAAAATGTCCGATCGCGGCGATTTACCAGATTTGGTTTGGGCATCGTTTATTTAATCTGCTTGCTGGGAATGCCGATCGCCGCGATCGCGAAGTTTGGGAATGCTTTAATCCCCTATGCCGAACTTGGGGAATTTAAAAAGGCGAAGCAACAAGCGAATCGTTATCAAAAAAAGATATACGAGCAGAAGTTGAGTTTGGCAAATCAGATCCTTGCCACCAATCCCAAAGATCGTAAAGCCTATATCGATCGCGGCAATGCCAAGTTATTCATTCAAGACTACAAGAGTGCGATTGCTGACTATACAAAAGCGATCGAACTCAATCCTCAAGATGGTGATGGATACGTGCTGCGGGGAAGTGCTTGGATATCCCTCAAAGACGATCGAAATGCACTAAAGGACTTTGACGAAGCCATTCGTTTAAATCCTAAAAACCTACTTGCCTATGAGGGACGAATTCAGTTGTTTTACGGGCAGCAAAAGTTTCCTGAGGCGCTCAAAGCGATCGACGATCTACTACGTATCGACCCTAATAATATCGATGCCTACGATATGCGAGGTTCCCTGCGCCAAATGCTCGGGGACAGTGCAGGAGCGCAACAAGATACCAAAACTGCCGTGTTACTTTCCAAACAACAGGGTACGGACGAACCTACCCAAAAATCTTTCCTGCTCTCTAAAATAGAGACTGCGAATGCTTTGATTAAAGGGGATCCTACCGATCGCAAAGCCTATCTCGATCGCGGTGAAGCCTACCGTCAACTCAAACAATTTCAACCTGCTCTTGACGATTTTAGCCAAGCGATCGCGCTCTATCCCAAAGATCCAACAGTTTATTTGCAACGAGGGCGCACCTATATCACCACAAAAGACAATGACAAGGCGATCAAAGATGCCGAACGGATCCTCGCGATCGATCCTCAAAATATCGAAGCCTATGGCTTGCGCAGCCAAGCTAAAAAAAATAGTGGAGATGAGGAGGGGTTTAAGGCAGATATCCAAAAAGTGATCGAAATCAGAAAGCAACTTTATCAGTAATTCCCCATGCTCAAGCAGTTAAAACCGAAATCATCAAAGATGCCCGATCGCTTTCCCGACCTGCCGCGATCGCGTAAAATCTCTGTCTCCCTCAGCGAAGTCCTAGCGATGGCGATCGAATCTCTTTGGAGCAATCGACTGCGCACGGCACTAACCATGTTAGGTGTGATTATAGGCATTGCTTCTGTGATCTCGATTACCTCTGTGGGGCAGGGCGTGCAAAAGTCTACAGAGCAGCAGATTCAGGCTTTAGGTTCTAATTTGCTCTTGGTGACATCAGGGGCTTCGAGAACAGGCGGCATTAGTTCGGGTGGTGGTTCTGCCTCAACGCTAACGTGGGAAGATGCCAAAGCGATCGCCAAACAAGTTCCCGCCGTAGAAGGAACCACGGCTTTTTTGCAGCGTCAGACCCAGATCGTTTATGGCGGACAAAATACCTCAACGACAACGTTGGGTACAGACTTAAATCTCTCGACAATTCGCAATATCAGCCCACAGGAAGGAAGATTTTTTAATCAAGAGGAACTTGATACGGCAGCGGCAGTTGTGGTTTTAGGCTCGAAAGTGCGAGATGACTTATTTGGCAATGGAGGTAGATCTGTTGGCGAAGACATTCGCATCCAAGGCAATCGCTATCGCGTAATTGGGGTAATGGAGCCTAAGGGAAACACGGGAGGGCAAGATCAGGACGATCGCGTCTACATTCCACTCAAAAATATGTCAGCCCGCATTGTTGGCAATAATTCGCTCTCAGGAATTTCGATCAGTGGCGTTTGGCTAAAGTCCGCTGATGAAGAGCGCTTGGATGAAGCGCAATTTCAGGTGACGAACTTGCTGCGCCTGCGCCACAATATTCGTCCACCCCAACTCGATGATTTTCGGATTACCAACCAAGCCGATATTCTCAATACTTTTACCAGTATCGTGGGCTTGTTTACAATCATGATCGGTGCGATCGCGGGTATATCCCTACTGGTTGGCGGCATTGGCATTGCCAATATCATGCTGGTTTCCGTCGTAGAACGCACGCGAGAGATCGGCATTCGCAAAGCCGTGGGCGCAACCAAACGCGCAATTCTCAACCAGTTTCTCACCGAGGCGGTGATTGTCTCTTGCTTTGGTGGCACAATTGGAATTGTGTTTGGCATTGCGATCGCCTTTGGCGCGGCGACGATCTTCAGCTTTCCCTTCATTGTCTCAGGATTATCCGTCGTGGTTGCCTTTGGTCTGTCGATGTTAGTAGGTCTAATCGCAGGCGTCGTTCCCGCTCGTAATGCCGCTCAGTTAGACCCCATCAACGCTTTGCGCAGCGATTAGCGCGCAGTGCTAATATTTCTTATCTGTGCTTCTACATCATTCAAAATAATATCAGTCAGGGTTTTGATCGTATACCTACAGTGCATGGTTTCCATAGATTTAAAGGAACCCGTTTCAGAATACTTATTACTGGGTGAGCCACCGCCACATAGAGAGAAATATTCGCATGTGGAGCGACAGTTCTCAACACCCGTCTGAATATCTTGATGAATTCGCTGGAAATGCTCTGTTGCAATAACGGAATCAAAGGTATCTCGTAAAACATTTCCCAGTAAAAACCCCCCATATTCAGCACTTGGCATTGTCAATAGTTCAGGAGAGTAAGTTGAGAAGTTTCCATTCACATCAATCGTAATAATTGAGAAAGGGAGGGTTAACTCAGTTGAGTCGAGTATTTCTCCTGTGTAGATTAATGGGCAGATACGCTCAAACTCTCTCAGTTTAAATTCACCCTTTGTCGCTTTCGTCAATTCCCAAAGGCGGTGCATAAAAGCAGCATAACGTTGAATCGTCCCAGATTTTTCGAGTGAAGACGATCGATTAATTCCTTCGATTTCCTCAGCATTAACTCCAACCTCCTTAATTCCATTCTCCCAGAAAAACTGGAAAATTTCATCAGGATAATCTAATGAGTCTTGGGTAATCACTGCGATCGCATGGAAGTCAATATTGTTCTTTTGCAACAATTGAACTCCGCGCATCACACTGGCATGAGTTCCCAGTCCAGATCTTGTCTTGCGATGACTATCATGAATCAAGGCTGGCCCATCTAGGCTTACCCCAACTTGAATTTTGTACTCGCTAATCAGATCGCACCAACGCTGATTTAGGAGTGTAGCATTGGTTTGAATAGAATGATTGACGATACAGTTTTCTAAATTAAACTCTGTATCTACCTTGCTAAGCTTTTCAAACGTAGATTCATAAAAAGAAATTGGAACCGACAAGGGTTCACCCGCGTGCCAACAAACGGTAAGCTCATCACCTAAAAGTGGGCTACTGAAAAGGTTTCTGAAAATAGGCTCTAGCAAATCTATCGACAAAGTTTGCTTAGAAGAGCGATCGGGCAAATAGCAATAATCACAGTCAATATTGCAAAAAGGAGTTGCTTGAATCACAACTAAATTTATCTGCCCAAGGTTTGTAGCCTCTAAGGGTGATTTTAAGCTTGCCTGCTGCATAACTAACCAAAAGATTTACTTTGGGACAACGGGCAGATAATTCGCAACACTCACTTGCTAACGATTACTCTTATCGCTTGACCCAGATCTTCTGCCATATGTTGCCATGCCTAGTTTTGATCCAGCGATCGCCCCATGCTGCAAGCAAGGTTTTTGAATTAATAGAAGATCGGTCTACCTGAAATGTCGAAGCTCGATCGTGATTCTGCATCAAAGTGGATTGAACTGCTGCAATGCGATCGCGAATGCTACGAGTACCTGACGCTTCTTCTTGAGGTTTCGAAGCAGCTACTGCTGGGAGAGATGTCAATGATGACATCAGCAGCAATAAACTAGCTACACCACCGCTAACATGCGTTAAATTCACATTCCCCCCTCTTTAGAATTACTTAATTTGCGATCATTTTTTATATCTTGACCTCTTCACTATAGCTAAAGTATGTTGGAGGCGTCAAGTATAGAAACCTTCGTAACCTTAATAATATGCGTAAGACAGTTGCAATTGTTGGCTTAGTTAGCGCTTTATTGGTTGGTATTCCAAAAGCAAGTTTGGCTGGCACAATTTTAGAAAAGGTTGCCAAGACTGGGGTTTTAACCGCAGGTGCGCGAAAAGATACTGTGCCTTTCGGCTATGTCAATGAAAAGGAACAGTGGGTTGGCTATTCTATCGATCTACTAGAGCGAATTCGAGCAAAATTAGAAAAAGATCTAAAGCGACCTGTGAGGCTGCAACTGGTTGAGGTTTCAAGCAGCGATCGGATTCAGATGGTACAAGATCGCAAGGTGGATATCGAATGTGGTTCGACCACATTTACTTGGAATCGACAAAAATATGTTGATTTTTCGGTTCCTTTCTTCTTTACTGGAACACAGTTTCTAGTCAAAGGGAATAGTTCAATAAAATTGGTATCCGACCTAACTGGTAAAAAAGT
This sequence comes from Tumidithrix elongata BACA0141, assembly GCF_036349135.1. Classification (NCBI taxonomy): domain Bacteria; kingdom Bacillati; phylum Cyanobacteriota; class Cyanophyceae; order Pseudanabaenales; family Pseudanabaenaceae; genus Tumidithrix; species Tumidithrix elongata. The sequence goes on along the minus strand of NZ_JAZBJZ010000014.1, from coordinate 3,880 downwards.
TGGGGTGATTGAGGGGACGAGTAACCAAGGAGATGTAGACGATCTGAAACCTGCCGTTCAAGTTGTGCTGCTAAAAAACCGTGCAGATGGTGTTAAGCAATTGCAGGAAGGTAAGATTGATGCTTTTGCAAGCGACGGCATTCTACTACTAGGTTTGAAGAACAGTACATTAAAAGATAGTAATTTCTCGATAGTTCCCGATCAACCAGTTTTGAACGGTGCATACGCTTGTATGGTTCCTAAGGATGAATCTGATTGGCGATCGCTGGTAAATTACAGTATTTTTAGCTTGATTGAGGGCATTGTCGATGGCGATCCAAAAGCGATCGGTCAGTATGAGCGCTGGTTCGGCAAGAATGGAGTCGTCCCCTATCCTCTAGAACTCAATTCTGATTATTTTCAAAGCATTGTGAGTTCTTTCGAGAGAATTCCTAATTAATCGAAAGCAAACCCATTTCCTGATTCTGAAGTAAGCTCGGCGAGAGTTAGCTATTATCGGCTCAAATAATTGCTCGGATTGCCTAGAACGCTTTAAAGCTTCACTCGTCTCTTTGTTTGGGATATTGTGATTGTCATGAATATCAGGAAATCTGCTCTTCCTTTTAACCTCTTTCACGGAGCTAGATGAGGACAACCTCGATTGGGCGCTTCCCCCCTGCGATCGGATTTCAATCCTAAACACTCTGGCAATAGCTATAAAATGGTGGATGAGATGTAGTTTTAGTTCTGCCTAGCACATACAGAAATATTAATAGCGGAGAAAAGATCGTGATTGAGATGGAAAGAATTACCAAAACCTATCACCTTGGAGAAGTCGATGTTCCAGTTTTAAAGCGGATCGATCTATCCATTGCTGAAGGTGAATATGTAGCGATTATGGGCATGTCAGGCTCGGGTAAATCTACCCTGATGAATATCATCGGCTGTCTAGATCGTCCCTCTACAGGTCGCTACCTTTTAGAAGATAGAAACCTCACTAGCATGGACGACGACGAACTCGCCTATATTCGCAATCGCCGCATTGGGTTTGTGTTTCAGCAATTTAACCTTTTGGCGCGTTCCACAGCCCTAGAGAACGTGATGCTACCGATGATCTATGCCAGCGTGCCCAAAGCGCAACGCCGCAAACAAGCCGCCGAAGCCTTGGCGATGGTGGGCTTAAGCGATCGCATGAGCAATCGTCCCAGTCAACTTTCGGGTGGTCAGCAGCAGCGGGTAGCGATCGCGCGGGCTTTGGTCAATCGACCTGCACTGGTTCTCGCCGATGAGCCAACGGGAGCTCTAGACACTCACACTTCTCAAGAGGTAATGAAATTACTCACCGAACTGAACGATCGCGGCATCACCATCGTAATCGTCACCCACGAACCCGATATCGCCGCCCAAACCAAACGTATCATTCGCGTACAGGATGGTCTGATTACTGCAAATTAAAAATAAGGTAATTGCTCAATCTACGGGGAATAAGGATTCAAGGGGGATTGAGGCAGCAAGAATCAACTGAAAAAAGGTAGCACAAGGAAAATCTGGTTTTGTTGTCATTCCCATACGTTGGATTAAAGATCCAATGCTTGGATGGGGAAATGTAAAAGCCTTGTCAAGAACTTTAATGGGTGAAATGTTTGTCGTCTAAGAATCATGATATGGGCTGTTTTTTCACAATGGCAAATATAAAACGATATTCTTCCACTCTTTTTGTTCGCTACAGGTAATGAGTAAAATCAACTCTTCTATCGCTTGTCTGACCAATATCCGATCGTTGATCACAAATAACCCCGACATTTGCTGTCCTTTCAACAAGCGTGCGTAGGCAAAATCGGGCATTGTTGCACGGTCATGGGTTAAAACAATACGTTCGTTGTTTGCTGCCCAGTCTAGAATTGCTGGATCGTCTAACTCCTGCAAACCAACATCCTGAACCCGCAATAGGTCAAGATCTGGTTGGCGCAATAATAGTCCTCGAACGATATCACCATTCAAATTTTCATCACTCAGAAATCGCAACATAACAAGAATCAGTTTTTTTGCTGAGCTACAAGTCTCGATCTAATCAAACTCATATCAGGTTGAATGTTTGATAATCGTTGACGAACAGACTCTGCCTGTTGCTCGCGGCGATCGAGGTAAGCTTCTATTCGATCTTGGTGTCGAAGGTAGTAACCGATTACAGTATAAACGTCAGACAGTGAAAGTGTTGAGTACTTTTGTGTAATTGCCTCTGGAGAAGCTCCGTCCTGAAAAGCTCGAATTACAATCTCAAGTAGAACTCTTGACTTGCCAATCCGAACTGCTCCTGATTCATCTTCGCTTAACGGAAGTACCTCGTGCTCTAAAACAAAACTCATTATTTTATTTCCTTCAATGATTACTAGAACTGGCAAATTTTACTTGACTCACTTTGTACTGGTTCCAATGATAAATTTTCTATTGAGGAATAAATTGGTACATTACTCTCCATTGATACACCCTAAAATGACTTCATGTTATATGTTTAATAAACTCAATTGTTTTGGTTGAGATAGCTCATTAGAGGATATTAAAGAATCTCCAGTTTGATCGACTTTCTCCTCAATACTGTTTAACAGTGTAACGACACTTCTTCCAACCGCGTGAGCTAGATTTACAGGAACCGCATTACCAATTTGCTTATATTGGCTACTTATGGAACCTAGAAATTGCCATTCGTCAGGGAATGTTTGTACCCTTGCATATTCTCTAATTGTTAACGGTCTTGTTTCTTCTGGGTGGCATCTTTCTGTTTGCTTTTGAGCAGGAGAACAAGTGAGCGTCAAACTTGGCTCATCCCACGAAAGCCTACGAGCCATCCCTGTTTTACCACCTCCCAAAAAGTAGCTACCTTGCATGTATTCTCTTTGGAGATCGTTGGGTAAGTCCCTCCAGTACCCACCTTGAGGGACATAAGATAGAATCTCTTTCTTCCTTTTTGGATAAGATTGACCTTCTGATTTTGGTACATCAGTATCATATAGCTCACCAGCTTTCAAAGCATCCTTTAAAACAAGTATTCTGTGATATGGTGATGGCCACTTAAATTTTGCAAACTTAACTAAGTCATTTCTAATCCCAACAAGAAATAAACGTTCTCTTTTTTGAGGAACGCGATAAAAAAGAGCCTTTAATACCCGTGGTTCAATTAGTGTATACCCTAAATCAGATATAACTGACGTAATAACGGATAAAGTTTTTCCATTATCGTGATTTAATAAACCTCTTACATTCTCACCTAAAAAGACTTTGGGCATTACTTCTTTTATTGCTCTAGAAAATTCAAAAAATAATGTTCCTCTAGTATCTTCAAATCCTAGCTTTTCCCCTGCATAAGAAAATGCCTGACAGGGAAAGCCACCAGCAATAAGATCGATATCAGCGAACCTAGTAAAGTCCACATTTTTTACATCATTTTGAATGACATTCCAGTAGGGTCGATTAGATCGGAGCGTATCACAGGCATCTTTATCAACTTCATTTAAGGCAACTGCACTAAATCCAGCTTTTTCCAAACCAAGGGCAAGTCCGCCTGCACCTGCAAAAAGTTCAATCGATGAATAATTTCTTAGAGCTTGTACGTTGAACTCTTGATTCCAATTTGTTCCGATCATGTTTCTCACCTCTTCAAAATGAATTAGTTGAGAAATTTCATATTCTTTTGCATTGGTAATTGGATTCTGAACTGAAGTTAGTTTTCCAGTTCTTTCCCAATTCAATAATGTGGCTTTTGACACAGAAACTATGTCTGCCAGTAACTGTGCTGAAATTGTTTTTCTGTTAAATATTAAAGTCATTAAATCCTTCATACTCTTTGAAAGTAAGAGCGTGTTTGAGAAGTTTAGGGTAGAAAAAAAGCCCCCAAAGTTATAGG